>NZ_JAHDSX010000110.1:0-467 GCF_020969955.1 Allobaculum fili
TAGCCATTGTGGCGATTCTCTGTCGATTTAGGATCATGCGATCCGCTGGTATAACCGAGATGCGCATCAAGTTCTCCCTGGAGCATCTGTTCAAGGACAGGGCCAAAGATTTCCTTGATGAGGTCTGAGGCTTCTTTAAACGTCTTAGGTTTGTATTCCTTAACGATGGTTGAAGCAATCTGTTCCTGAATGGTTGGCCAGCTTTAGCTTTACGTGGCATAAGTGGTCTCCTTGTATAAATTTGTCAGGCTCAAGCTGGTTGTATCAGTCTGATGTCTTGATGGAATTTACACAAAAGACCTTACACTCTCGATTTTCCACATAAAAAAGCCGATACTCAAATAGAACTTTCCCAATCAGCTAAACTATACGGTCGGATTTTTGCGTGGACGACCACGTTTCCTTTTGGGTTTATCTACCGAATCTGGTCGTGGAATCAGATCAAGTTTTTGAAGAATTGCAATCTG
>NZ_JAHDSX010000111.1:0-466 GCF_020969955.1 Allobaculum fili
GGTTTAAACATACTTATAAGTTCGTGGCAGAAATGCCGGCTGGGGAACAATCGACAGACCGGAAAGCAGAGAAGCCAGCTGCGAACAGTCAATTCGCATGAAGTCGGACTGGTCAGTGCTGACAGGCCACTGAAGGGAAGATCTGGAGAGTCGCTTATAAACAAGCCAGAATCCATTTCCGTCACGAAGGATACCTTTGATCTTGTTCTTCTGTCGATTAACGAAGAGAAAGAGGGATCCATCCAGCGGATCCAGAGCGAGAGGTCCTTGAACCAGGGAGACGTAACCGTCAATTCCTTTGCGAAGGTCAGCAGGCATCTGAGCCAGATAGATGTTTTTAACTTTGGAGAAATCGATACCGAGATCGATTGCAGGGATGATTGATTCCATGAAAAAGCCTCCTTGAATAAAGGAATTATCCCAAGGAGGCGGTCGAGAAAATACCCGTCTTTTATTTGACGCTTAC
>NZ_JAHDSX010000112.1:0-435 GCF_020969955.1 Allobaculum fili
AATTGGCAAACTGGTTTTCTTCACAGAAGCCTGCATAAGAGGCAAGCTGGATCGGGAGATTCGTGCTCTGCATGGAGAAGATAAAGTCGACCAGCTTATCCAGAGGCAGCTTTTGGGTGTCACGACAGAAGGCGCTGTTCTGATGGTAGTTCGCATGACCGCTCATTACCGTTGCGGTCGATTCCTGGAGAATCGTACGCAGCTGGTCAGGCGATGGATGGTGACCGGAGGGCACAGTAGAGCCCATGGCGGTTTGTAAAGCGAATGCAGTGGAGCTTAAATGCGGCATGTCAATAGTTCCTTTCCAATTTGGAAAGGGGGAAAAATGACCCCCTTCAAGCTCCGCTGGATTATGGCCTGAAGGGCCCGCGATTTTTGTCAATAATCTCATTTGTACAAGTTTTGAAACTTCCTAAACTTCCTGCCACAAAAAAA
>NZ_JAHDSX010000113.1:0-422 GCF_020969955.1 Allobaculum fili
TTTTTCTTAGCGAGTTTCTGGATTTCTACATCTGTGAAGAGCTTATTATCTACGTCATAAGCAGCGACCACATGGGCTCCAGCCCGTTTGCGTTTTGGAGATTTGGTCCGGAGGAAGTCGTCGCTGTCCTTGTTAAAGGGTTCGAGATGCAGAGTGGAGCCATCAATGGCATACGTCGGGTAAAGATACTTGCGATCCTCAAAGGCACCTGTAAGGAGCAGTCTGCTCATGACCTGCTCAAAGATGTCCTTAAAGAAGTCGGAACGGAGCTTGCTTCTAGCTTCGCTCAGTGCTTAATTGGCAAACTGGTTTTCTTCACAGAAGCCTGCATAAGAGGCAAGCTGGATCGGGAGATTCGTGCTCTGCATGGAGAAGATAAAGTCGACCAGCTTATCCAGAGGCAGCTTTTGGGTGTCACGACA
>NZ_JAHDSX010000114.1:0-416 GCF_020969955.1 Allobaculum fili
TAAATACTCTTTAATCAGCGTTGACAATAATCAGTATTCCGTTCCCGATAATCTGATTGGTAAAAAAGTAAGAGTTAAAACCTACACAGAAACAATCAAAGTTTATTACGAACATGAACAGGTAGCTGAACATCAGAGAATCAATGATGGAAAACAAAAAACGTGCTTCGATATTCGGCACTATCTAAGCACGCTGCGTAAAAAGCCTGGAGCTTTAAGAAACAGTACAGCCCTCAAAGCGGATCCAGAACTCAAATCAATTTACGACAACTATTTTAGCGAAAAGCCGAAAGAATTCATAGAAATACTCACCAGACACAAAGACCGGCCTATGGAAGAAATCAAAGATCTGCTCAGGATAGAAGCCTGTCAGGCACCTCAGCGCCAATCTGTCTATGAGCCTCTGGCCGCACAGG
>NZ_JAHDSX010000115.1:0-410 GCF_020969955.1 Allobaculum fili
CAATGTACGATTCGAGAGCTGTAGTAATCGTATGCTTCTGTGCTCTGAATGGAATAGATCGCATTTGTGTATGATGGCCGTTCTCGCAGAAGAGGCGCTGAACCTTCACGGTGACATGGATATAAGTAAAGCCAAAGGGAAGGTGGCGCAGTGTGATTGAACGAGATGATTTGATGTGCATCTTCTGACCGCAAACGGGGCAGATTCGTTCTTCATCAGTGACTTCACAGAGTACTCCGTCACACTGATAGATGGAATGGTTTCCGGAAGCATCGATCCGGGGATAAACACCTGACTGGGTAAAGCCCGGCAGCGATGAGGGAATGAAAAGCAGACCGTTATTCGATTCATTGGAAACTTGAAAAGCAGCTGAAGAGTTAGTAGAGTACATACGGGATCTCCTGTATCTG
>NZ_JAHDSX010000116.1:0-409 GCF_020969955.1 Allobaculum fili
ACCTCGAAATGAAGTTCTTTCTTGGTCTGGATCCTGAAGAGACGAAGATTATCGATCCCTCTCTTCTTTCCAAATTTCGCTCTACTCGTCTCCCACAGGACCTTGTTCTTGATGACCTCATCAAAAGGCCGGTCGATCTGGCACTGGAAAAAGGGGTTATGAGCGCGAAAAATGTAATCATTGTAGATTCAACGCATTCAAACTCTTGTTTTAGACATATCTCTCCCAGAGAAGAGCTTCTCAAACGCTGCAAGGCTGTGCGAAAAACAGCTTATTCTTTTGATTAGAACTTTCCCAATCAGCTAAACTATACGGTCGGATTTTTGCGTGGACGACCACGTTTCCTTTTGGGCTGGTCTACTGGATCTGGTCGTGGAATCAGATCCAGTTTTTGAAGAATTTCTATCTG
>NZ_JAHDSX010000117.1:0-399 GCF_020969955.1 Allobaculum fili
CGTCGATGTGAACTCTTGGGCGGGATCAGCCTGTTATCCCCAGGGTAGCTTTTATCCGTTGAGCGACGGCCCTTCCATTCGGCACCGCCGGATCACTAATCCCGACTTTCGTCCCTGCTCGGCTTGTTGGCCTCGCAGTCAGGCGCGCTTATGCATTTACACTCTATATCTGGTTTCCATCCAGACTGAACGCACCTTTGGGCGCCTCCGTTACTCTTTGGGAGGCGACCGCCCCAGTCAAACTGCCCGCCTGGCACTGTCTATGAGTTTCTCTCTATGTTAGGGCTTCAAATCATCAGGGGCGGTATCCCAACGTCGGCTCCAAGAATACTGGCGTACTCTTTTCTTCGCCTCCCGCCTATCCTGTACATGATCATCCAAAACCCAATACCAGGCTGC
>NZ_JAHDSX010000118.1:0-396 GCF_020969955.1 Allobaculum fili
TGTCTTCTAAGGCAACGCTGGCTTCCAAAGATGCAAAAGGGAAGGCTGGAGCCATGATGGGTGGCGAGAACACCTTGTTTGGGTTAAAGCCAGTTCTTGCCAAAACAGGTTTTGTCAAACGTTACAATGAACTGCTCAAAGTGAACTCTCTCTTCATGACCTGCGATCTGGTAAAAGACCAGCTGGAAAGAGGCTTCAAATGCTCAGATCCAGAGGAGGTGGTGCAGCTGCTGAATTCACTGATTGACACGTGCAAAGGAACGAAAAACAAGCACTTTAAATGGTTTGCGCGACTAATCGAGAACCATTACGAAGGGATCCTTTCACATACCATTTTTGGGATATCTTCAGGAAAGATTGAAGGCATGAATAACAAGATCAAGACCGTAAGACGAC
>NZ_JAHDSX010000119.1:0-381 GCF_020969955.1 Allobaculum fili
AGAAAAACAGATCGTTCAGCTAATGTGAAAATATTTTAAAAATTCACAAATAATGCTTGCATCGCTTCGATGCCCGTGTTATTATAGTTGAGCGCTGAGGGGAATTGCTTCTCTCAGTCGTCAAATCGCCTTTAGATATCGAAGAAAACAGCTTAAGTGAAATTATTAAAGAAATTCACAAATAGTTGTTGACAGAGATTTCTGCAAATGATATGATAAGCAAGCCTTGTGAGAGACATCGAGTTTCTCGCAAACAGATGGCTCTTTGAAAACTTTACAGACAGATCAAGAAATTCGAAATACACAACGTCGATTCTTAAAATCACAAAAAGTACTCGAGCAATCATTTATTCACGAAACATTAAACGCATAAGCGTTTGA
>NZ_JAHDSX010000012.1:0-55410 GCF_020969955.1 Allobaculum fili
CAAGCAGGGATCGGATAAGCGCTGAAAGCATCTAAGCGCGAAGCCGAGCCCAAGATAAGATCTGCGGTATATAAGACCCCTTGAAGACGACAAGGCGATAGGCTGGAGATGGAAGCGAAGCGATTCGCGGAGTTGGCCAGTACTAATCGGTCGAAAGCTTAATCTAAGATTCGAGAAAGCTATACGCAAGAAGCCACTACGAAACCAACGATCGCGTTAGATCGTTATGTTGGAAGACTGATGTTTGTTTTTGGAAGATCCATTCAAAAAAATCTAAGTACGGTGACGATAGCCTGCAGGATACACCCAGAAACATATCGAACCTGGCCAGTTAAGCTGCAGAACGCCGACAATAGCCGCAAGGCAAAGATAGGAAGTTGCCGAACATGAAGAATCCCCCGAGAGATAAAGGAGAAATCCGATATCTTTCGGGGGATTTTCTTTTTATTGTCTCGTCGGTTTCAACCTTCGAGCGGGTCGGATACTCGATTACGGCAACTGGAAGTCAGTCTGGGCAAGCTGACGAATACGGGTCTCGTCTTGCCCAGTCATGCCGTATCTGTGCCGCAATGGGCACTTCCTGCTCATAAAAAACGGTCTCTCTTGGATACCGGATTGCTGCATGGGGCGTTTGCAGAGCGTATACAACGTGTACAGCTTGTACAGTTCGATCTGCTGCAAAGCTGTGTCCAGATAAGGCCTTAGCTAATCCGGAATGGGCGCTCCACAAAGCAAACGTTTTCTCTTCGCTAAACATCAAACGGGCGGTCCCGTTCTGTATCTGCCGTTTTACATGATCCTGTTTTATGGTAGTTTCCAGGTATAGCCGCTGGGCTTCGGCATCTTCATTTTCTTCCCGTTCGCAAAGAAAACCCCTGCGGTCCGGTTATGTCCGGTCAGCAGGGGTTTGGCGTTTCTTATGGAAAATCAGGCTTCAGGGGTTACGTGTTTCTCGTTCCATGAGTTGAGAAGATCTTTCAGAGATGGAATGGTGGAGAAGGTATCGATCGAGTAAACGAAGGCACAGTCGGTGTACAGATCCGAGCCGAGAACCAGATCCAGATCGTCGTAGTAGTAACGGGGATCGATGATGGTAATCGATGAGAAATACGGAAGGAGATACTGGATCATGCTGTTGGCATAGGAATCCTTGAACAGCAGCAAAGTCCGATCGGTCTGGGCATCGGTATCGATCCGTATGCGGGACTGGTTGGCGCCCAGGAAAACCTGATACTGATCCTTGGTTTTCAGCGCATCCTTGTTATAGATCGAAGACGACTGCGTACCGTCCGCCCAGGTCACAATGTAGCCCGGGTTGTTTTTGGATACTGCGATTTCGATACGGTCTTCCAGACCGACGGATCCGGTTTTGGACGCGAGCGTTCCTTCGAACGTATCGGAAACCGGCATGCGATCGAAATCTTCGGGATTGGGCGCGATGCCCATGGAATTCAAAAGCTGAATCGACGCAATTGCCGCACCGAGAGAAGTCCAGTGATGGTCAGTTCGATAGTAGATGTATTCGTTTTTCTGATCGCTTAAGCCGGAGCGGACATCTACGCCGGCCGGTCCGTTCAGCGACGAATAGATCAGATCGAACGATGGATTGACATCGCGCGCCTGCGCATCGAGCGGCAGTTTCTGCGGCTGAATGGTGGCGGCAGATGGTGCTGTCAGCACGTAGCAGGGAATGCCCTGCAGGGAAGAAAACTGATTGATCGCATCCACGCTGGAGCGGATAAGATCTTCATTCGCCTCTTCCGGATTCGCGAGCAGCGCTCCTTTTCCGAGAAAAACAGAATTCAGCTCACGCTGACCGGACAGCTTTCGAATCAGATAGTTCGCGTGAAAAAACGTATTTCGGCCGGGAATCTGGTCCGTGAACCAGGTGTTCATTTCCTCGCCGGTTTTTCCGGTTTGCAGCGCATTCAGCGACCAGTCTGCCCCCCTGGCCAGCGAACGGTTTTCAACATCGGAAAACGAGCGGTCGGGCTCAATGAGGGAAAGGACAAGCATTCCCGCCAGAAGAACGCTCATCGAGGGAACCAGATAGGGATTGGTTCTTTTCTTTTTCTTCATTGGGAAGTCTCCTTTCTAAAACGCCGCATAGAGGAAGGTCTGCGCCGTAGCGCTCACCAGGAACGATACGCAGATCAAAAAGACAAGGCACCAGCTGACGGTAACCAGAACCGAGCTGGCTTTCGGGAACAGGCGATGAACCAGACGGCCCAGATAGACGCTCAGACCCGAAGAAAGCACAATCGCAAGGATCAGCAGGAAAATGGACTGACAGAGCACAAACAGCGCGTCTGCGTCTGCAAAAGACGATACGCCGATAAAGAAGTAACGGCCGATGACGGAAAGTCCGCCAAGCAGCGTCGGCGAGAAGAAGAAGGTCCAGCCGATCAGCTGCGTCAGCACGAGATAAATATGACGAACCCAGTGCGGCATCTTCTCCATGAACTTGTTGATCCACTGGTTTTCCGCCAGAATCAGAGCGCCCTGATACAGTCCCCACACCAGGAACGGAAGGGTTGCTCCATGATACAGGCCGGTCAGTACCCACACCGTCAGGACGTTCAGAATCCAGCGCGTATGACTGACGCGGTTGCCGCCCATCGGAATGTAGACGTACTGCCGGAACCAGCTGGTCAGTGAAATGTGCCAGCGTCTCCAGAATTCCTGAACGGAAAGCGCCATGTACGGCAGGGAGAAGTTGGGATCGATCGTAAAGCCAAAAAGCGAACCGATGCCGCGAGCCATGCGGGAATAGCCGGAAAAATCGAAATAAAGCTGGAAAAAGTAGGCAAATCCATACAGCAGGGAACCGACCCAGCTCGTATTGCTGGCGAGGGCCGCAAAGATCAGAGCAAAGTTATCCGCAAGGATGACTTTACGAAAGAGCCCCTGTAAAAACAGCGTCATGCCGTCGAACGTCTTCTGTCTGGATGTCGGATGATCTTCAAGCTGTTCCTTCATTTTGGCGTAATGGGCAATCGGTCCCATGTTAATGCGGCCAAAGAACGCGGCGAAGACACCGAATTCCACAAAGGAAGCCGGTGCTTCGGCTCTTCCGTAATAGACGTCAAACAGGCAGGACATGCAGGAGAACATGTAAAACGAAAGTCCCATCGGCATCAGAGACGGCAGGCGCGAAAGCGTTGGGCTTAAAAAGCCAAACCAGACGCCGATATAGCGATAGAACAGCACGATGAACAAATCCACGCCAATGGCTGTCCAGAGCATGATTTTGCTCGTGTGTTCGTCTTCGCTGGCGCCGATCGTATGGGCAGCTCCATAGTTCCAGAGCAGAATGATCAGAAGCGTAAGCAGAGACGTCAGACCGCCCCACGCGTAGAAGAGCAGGGAAACGATCAGAATGTAGAGATTGGCCAGGTGCGTACGGCTGACATAGCGATAGAGCAGCCAGACGACGGGCAGAAAGCCAAACAGAAAGGTCAGATCCGTAAATACCATAAATCCATCATCCTTCCTTTAAGGCCAGTTCAAACGTCGACTGGATCTGTTCCGGATGGTCGCCGGTATAGTAAAGTGCGTAGTTGTCCTGGACATCGACCAGGGCGTTTTCCATCAGGCCGGCCTGTTCAGGGGCATAGCCCGAATAAATGTCATGCTGGGTGGAGATGCGGGACTCGACCGCCTCTTCAAATTTCTGCGCCTGTTCCGGAGTGGAAAAACGTACGAGCACCAGTTCGCTGGCGGACATGGCGTCGTCCACACGGTACATGGCCGCATTCTCGAATTCATCCGGATTGAGATTGATGTAGCGGCGAATTTTTGACGCCGATACTTCCGGATAGACGGCGGAATCAAGCGTTTCGGTGAGTTTCGCCTGAACGGTTTCAAAAGGGACTTCGGAATGAATCTTTCCGCCAAAGAGCTGAAAACCGAACAGCGCAAGCAGCAGAACCAGAGCCGCGCCCTGTAAAAACAGATAGCGTCTGGATTTAGAGGAAGACTGAAAATGCATGGGCAGGCTCCTTTCGCTAAAACAAAAACAGGGAAAACAGTCCGTAAGGACTGAAAAAGGTCAGAATCCGCATCCAGTCCAAAGGGAAAAGGAAAGCGGAATTTCAGAAAGATCCAGAAGGTTAATTCATGCCGGCCATGATCATGTTCTGGGCCCATTCGGGGTAGAAGCTGGTCAGAAAGTGAATGCCGTCGCGTTCATAAATGTTCGCGTGCCCGCCTTCGCTGAGGGAATCGTTATCCACATACGTCCAGCCGCGGCGTTCGCACATTTCCCTGATCTGCCGGTTGTAATCATCGATCTTCGTCCAGCGCGGATTCTGTTCTGTCTGTTCTGGAGAAGCGGAAATGATCGAGTTGATAATGATCTGCGTATTGGGAGAAACCGCGAGAATCTTATCGATGTTTTCTTCATAAATTTCGGCATAGCCGTTGTCGCCGCGATCCGCGCCGACATTGAGTTCCATATCGTTTACGCCATAGGAAAAGTAAATTTTCTGCGGCTGAACCTGAGCAATCTGATCCACAAAATCGGGAATGTTCAAAATCGTATCGCCGGCATGGGCGTCGACCTGTTCGGCGGGCAGGAAGCTGTACGCTTCAAAACCGTACATGCGGGAATCCCCAAGAAGCAGAGAATTGCCAAAAAGGGAGAAGATCGAGCTCTTCCCGGACTGAACGGCTGCCAGCATCCGCTCTCTTCGCCGTTCGGAAAGCGAAGAGGAGAGGTCCTTAGTATCTTTTGTCGCCTGCGCTTCGAGATAGTCGCGGCCGGCTTTCAGATCGCTGTTGGGACGCGATAAAAAGAAGACGGCAGTCCCGATCAGAATGCAGGCAGCCAGAAAGACGGGCAGACCAATTCTGGAAAAGCGGGAGCGGCTGGATTTTTTATCGGCAGCCGGTTTCTTTTTTTTCGTGCGCGCAGAAGGCGATGCCGCATTCTTATTCTGTCTCATACACACCTCATCAAAATCTATATCGACTGGAGTTTCTTTTAAATTCCAGATTTATACAAAACCAAAAAAATGGGAAACAAAAAGATGGCTGTTCGCCATAAATTTGCCGATTCCTGAACGGAAAGAACGGAAGGCGACGGGATAAGTTTGAAAAAGGCGCGCTTCCGTTTTCGCCAGAAACTTCTGTCGAAAAAAGAAACAGTCGCCAAAAAATTCGTATTCGCGTTCCTTGCTCATTATCGCATATTTCCAGGGACTTAGCCGTCCCGATACGGCAAAAAAGAGGGAAGCGCCTTCGGTTATCAAACGAAGGAACACATTCGCCAGACCAGTGGAAACTTCGTGCGCTTCCAGGCCGGTTCCGTTTGAGTGATCGGCTTTGAAATTGCCCGGAACTGTTGATTTCCTTATCGGATCTGGACAGCATGTACGCTCATTATAGGGGATCCGTACGGGAAAAGAAGGTCAATCTCCGGTTTTCTCCAATTCCCTTTCGAAAACGGGTAAAGCGCAGAACACCGTTCTCAGTACGGTTCCTGCGCGCTCGTCTGTACGGTCAGCTTGTAGTACGTGCGGGCGGTCAGCTTATAAATCAGATAGTAGACCAGCGAGAACACGGCGAAGCAGAGAATGGAGATCGTATAAAACAGACGATCCGGAATTCTTGTCATGCCCGTAAGAATCAGCCGCAAAATCGGCAGAGCGAACAGCGTATGGATCAAGGCCACATTTAAAGGCAGAAAGAACAGAATGCGCGTCTGCCGGGTAATCAGCCTGCGCAGTTCCTTTCGCTCAAAGCCGAGGTTTTGCAGGATCGTAAAGCGTCTTCGGTCTTCACTGCCTTCGGAAAGCTGCTTGTAGTACATGATCAGAATCACCGCAAGCATGAAGAAGGCACACATGTAAATGCCGAGCAGAAACAGCGCGTTAAAAAGCTCCATGACGTCACTTCGATAGGACGTCCGAAACTGACAGTTAACACGGAAGGCATCCGAGTAAACCGCTGGATCCAGCCGTTTCGCAAATTCTTCTTCCAGGTGCTGCTGGAGGACGGGATCGTCCGCGCCGGGAAAATCGATCAGAACCTGCCAGCGCTGATTTTGCGAATCCATCGTTTCCGGAATATGTCCGGCGTAAAGATAGCGGGACATCAGATAGGCAGGGATAGTTCCTTCCAGCGTTTCGATCAGGCTGTCGTCTTCCACAATTTCATACATTGCCGCCATCGAATCGGATCCGGAAGCTTCTGTCGCGGCGCTGCTCAGCGGAATATACAGCTTCAGCGGGTCCGGCTGGACGGCTGTTTCGGTCAGCGCCAGCAGCTGACCGTCCTTAAGGGAAAGATGCGTTCCATTCATGCGATTCAGATCGTCAAGGTCGAGTATGGCCACATACTGGTCGGAAACATCGGCACAGAGCATCCATGCAGTGTGCAGGACGTGCACGGAAGACGCATCGATCGAAAGGTCCTGAAGAATGTCTTTGGAGTCCTGTTCAAGCTGCGTGCTGTCAAAAGCCAGCGGTTCTTCACTGAGCAGATCGATATCCACTTCGACAGGCGCAGGCATGACGGCCTGCACATTCATTTCCATGCCCGTCACCAGCGACAGTGTGGAGGACATGGTCACAATGAGCATGGTCGACAAAATAGCGATATTGGCCAGCGCCCATGCGTTTTTGCGCAGACGAAATTTCTGTATGGACAGCGAGACAAAATGGTCCGGCGTGTAATAAAACCGTTTCCACTTCTGAAGCAGGCTCAGAAACGCCTGAGCGCCATACAGAAAGGTGAGCCAGGTGCCGATAATGACGAGAAAGACCGCCGCAAAAAACAGGAAAAGCGCCGCACTTGGAGACTCGGTCAAAAGCGCAATGAGATAGCCGCTCACCAGACAGGCGAGCCCCGCCAGAGCGGCGATCCAGTGGGTCCGGCGGCCGCTTTGCGAGACGTGAGAGGCCTGCATGGATGCCAGCGGATCGCTGCTCCACAGCTGCAGAAACGACCACAGAAAAAGCGCCCCGTAACAGAAGGCGGTCCAGCAGCACAGACCGCGCAGGCCGAGCGGGGAAATGTGCAAAGACGTCAGAGGCAGCACTTCAATCATGCGGCAGATGAACAAATACAGAATCTGATCAAAGCTGACGCCAACGAGCAGAGAAGCCGGTACGGTCACCAGAGCAAACAGACCCAGCTGATAAAACAGAATGCGGTAGAGGTGGCGCTTCTCCATGCCAAGCACCATCATCAGGCCGTTCTGTTTCTGGTTGGCCGAAATCCAGGCGGAATTGAGATAGAAGAAAAGAATCAGAGTAAAAAAGATCAGAAGCGGCAGTTCGAGGAGGAGCATTTCCCGATACCAGGAAATGCCGTAAATCGGTGAGGCTGAAAACATCGGGTTTTCGATCATCGACAGGACGGAATACACCATGGCGCCCATAAGAATGCCGCCGCCCGCAAACGGGACGGAAAGCCTGTAGTTTTTCTGAATGAAGTGCAGGGCGAGATGGAGATAGAGACGTTTTTTCATAAACCGTGCTCCTGACGGTTCATTAAAAGCAGTGCGTCCGTAATTTTCTGGGCAAACTCGCTCTGGCTTTGCCCCCCGCGGTAAATCTGATGGAAAATGCGGCCGTCGCGAATGAACAGCACCCGGTTCGCAAAACTGGCGGCCATGGCGGAATGCGTCACCATGACGATCGTCTGGCCGCGCGCATGAAGCCGCTCAAACAGCTCAAGCAGCTGATGCGAGCTCGAAGAGTCGAGCGCGCCGGTCGGCTCATCCGCTAAAAGCAGATCGGGATTACAGATGAGGGCTCTGGCCGCTGCGGCCCGCTGTTTCTGTCCCCCGGAAATTTCAAAGGGGTATTTATTGAGGATGGACTGAATGCCAAGTTCATTGGCGATGGAGCGCATTTTTTCTTCCATTTGCGCCGGAGCTGTGCGGTTTAAAACAAGCGGAAGCAAAATGTTGTCGCGAAGGGTAAAGGTATCGAGCAGCGCGTAGTCCTGAAAGACAAAGCCGAGATGATTGCGGCGAAACGCGCTGCGCTTTTTTGCGGAAAGGGAATAGAGATCTTCGCCATCGATCAAAACGCTTCCGCTCGTCGGAGCGTCGAGCCCGGCGAGAATATGGAGCAGCGTAGATTTTCCAGATCCGCTTTCGCCCATGATGGCGGTAAATTCGCCGCGCTCAATGGAAAAGCTGACATCCTGCAGCGCCAGCGTACTCAAAGAGGAAAAAGACGAACGATAAATTTTCTGAACATTGCGTACATCCAGTAAAGCCATGTCTTTCTCCTTTCTCTTCTGGACACCGGGCTGCCGCTTTCAGGCAGCTTTGGCTTTTTCCAGAGTCTTTCCTGCATGCAGACAGGCAAATAAGCAAATGCAATTATGCAAAAATGATTTTTCATTTAGGGGATCAGTCGCTGATCCAGGAGCTGACCGGGAAAGTCAGCCGCACATCCAGACCGCAGGGCCCCGGCAAAGGCGGTGCTGGTGAGCAAGCCGGTGCATTCGGATCCTGCCGACGGACAGTGCTGTCCACCCCTTCATCCAGATCTTCTTCCCCTTCGACATCGCTGTCGTCTTCGGGTGCATCGAGATAGACCAGCGGACAGCTGCGGTTTTCGAGTTCAATGGAAATGGAGAGCTGATCGCAGACTCCTTTGACCAGAAACAGGCCCAGACCGCTCGAAGCGGACATGTGCGTTCGGCCGTTTTCGCCGGTAAAGCCTTTTTCAAAAACGCGGGGCAGATCCGATTCTGGAATGCCCGGTCCTTCATCCCGGAGGATGCACGTTGCCCCCTCGGAAACGATCTGAATGACGGAAAAGTCCGGGGCGTATTTCAGGGCGTTGGACAGAAGCTGCTCAAAAATAAAGGTCGCCCACTTCTGATCGGTACACACTTTTTCGCCGCGCAGATCGGTTTCCAGACGGATGTGCCGCCGAATGAACATTACGGCGTTTTCCCGCAGAACGGGACGGATGATGGATTCGAGAGAATACCAGCCGATCTGAAAATCGCTGCCTTCCATGCGTACGTACGCCATGGCCAGCGAAATACAGGAATCGATGCGCTGGCATTCGTGGTCGAGCGCGTCCGCATGCAGCTCGGGCAGTTCGAGCTGCAGATGCAGAGCGGAAAGCGGCAGCTTGATCTGATGCGCCCACAAAGAAAAGTAGTCCTGCATTTCGGTACGCATCTTCTTTTCCTGCGTCGACTGCTTCTGCATTTTTTCTTTCTGGTCCGCCATCTTTTTCACGCAGGCGTCCACTTCGACTGGATAGAGCGAAGGGTCAAAATCTTCGGCCTGAAGCAGATGCCGGATGCGGTGCAGACGGCCTAAATAAAACCCGCACCAGATGATCAGAGCGATCGCACTGAGCATGAGATACAGAATGGCGGGTTCAACCGGCAGCTGATACAGCCACAGTAAAGCGGCCATTAAAAGGCCGCTGACCAGCCACGCGGCAAAGAGCAGACGGTTTTCGCGCAGCATGATTTTTAAGTAGTCCCAGTACTTGTGTTCCATAAATGCGCCTTTCTTCCTTTCTGCTCCATTTCCGTTTTGGCTTTTACTTTACGGCTTCCAGAACCCAGAAGCCTTTTTCGCGCAGCGGGCGTTCGACTTCAAAGCCGAGCGACTCCAGATAGTCCACAGCGCTCTGGGCGCCATGCTGCTTGCGGATGACAATATACAGCGTGCCGCCTTCCTTTAAGTGGTCATACGCCTGCGCAAACAGGGAATAGATGACGGTTTTGCCCGTACGAATCGGCGGATTGAGCACGATCGAGTCATACAGCGCGTCGTTGATGTGATCGGCTTCCATGATTGTTCCGTCAACGTGATTGGCTGCATAGTTTTCTCTGGCCAGATGGCAGGCCTGCGCGTTCGGATCGATCCCGGTAATTTTGCACGGGTGAAAGCGGGAAAGAATCACGCCGATCACGCCGATGCCGCAGCCCAGATCGAGGACGTTTTCCCCCAGATCAGCCGCACGGTGCTCAACAATGTACTCGCAGAGAATGCGCGTTCCGGTATCGAGCCTGTCCTTGGAAAAGACGCCGTCGGAAGAGAGAACGCGAAAGGACTGTCCATTCAGCTCAAAGGTAAACGGTGTTTCGGTGCGATCCAGATTCGGATCGTTTTCATAATAGTGAGACATAAAAATCTCCTTTCCATACGCCCTGTTCCTGGAAGAAGAGGGCTGAATTCAGCCGACTGAGAAGAAGATCGGACTTTGTTTTCAGTTTGGCGTCTTTTCGGGTAATTCTCAAAAATATCTGCCTGAGCAATACGGACTTTCCGCACGCCATGAGAAATGGAGAGGATCTTTTCGCATCCCGTACGTCCAGTATGACCAGAGAAACGAAAGAAAAGCGCCATTCTCTTAAAAAAGAAAGGATAGCCCGCAAAGCGCGGACTATCCTTGAAATTTCTTAACGACAGATGAACTAGTCCTGCGGACGGGTTACCTTGAAAATCTGGGCGCCCAGAGCCGGAAGCTGGACGTTGATGCGCCAGGGCTGGCCTTCGAGCGGGAGATGGAACGCGCGCAGAACCTGCGGCTGTTCGTTTTCAATGCGTCCGCCAAAGCGGGACCACTGCGTATTGATGACTTCCTGATACATGCCCTGGAACGGAACGCCGAACTGGAGCGTGTACGGGTTGGTGGAGAAGTTGATGATGAAGACGAAGACATCCTTCGAACCCTTGCGCATGAAGGAGAAGGTGTTGTGATCGGAATCATCGGCGTTGATCCACTGGAAGTTGGTCGGATCGTAGCCGTAGAAGAAGGCGTCGTTTTCGGTGCATACGCCGGTCATTTCCGCGAAGAAGCGTTCGAACGAAGAATGCATCGGGTACTTGCGCAGGAACCAGTCGCAACCTTTCTGCTCATCCCATTCGCGCAGCATGCCGAGCTCGTTGCCCATGAAGTTCAGCTTCTTGCCAGGATGTCCGAACATGTACGTGTACAGCGCGCGGGCCTGTGCGAACTTGTCTTCGTAGCTGCCCCACATCTTGTCGACGATGGTCGCTTTTCCGTGAACGACTTCATCGTGGCTGAGCGGCAGAATGAAGTGTTCGGAATAGAAGTATGCCATCGAGAAGGTGATGTCGTTGTGGTGCCATTTGCGGTAGATCGGGTCGAGCTTGAGATACTTGAGGGTATCGTTCATCCAGCCCAGGTCCCACTTGTAGTCAAAGCCAAGACCGCCGTCGAGAGTGGACTTACAGACGTTGGGGAAGTCGGTGGAGTCTTCCGCAATCAGCATGATCTTGCCCTGGTATTCGGAGTTCAGCATGTAGTTCATGCGCTTGATGAAGTCGGTCGCGCCTTTGTTTTCCCCCATCATCTTGTTGCCTTTCCAGAAAATGGCATTGGAGATGGCGTCCATGCGCAGACCGTCAAAATGGTATTCCTTCAGCCAGTAGTTGGCTGCGGACATGAGGAAGGAACGTACGGTTTCTTTCCAGAGGTCGAAGTTGGCGGTGCCCCATTCGGAGTTGGCGTCTTCGGGCTTGGAGTATTCATACAGCGGCGTGCCGTCAAAGCTGGCAAGCGCGTAGGCGTCTTTTACAAAGTGAACCGGTACGAAGTCCATGATGACGCCGATGCCGGCTTCGTGCAGACGGTTGACGAACTCTTTCAGTTCGATCGGGGTGCCGTAGCGGCTCGTTACCGCAAAGAACGCGGAAACCTGATAGCCCCAGGAACCGTCAAAGGGGAATTCGGAAAGCGGCATGACTTCCACATGAGAGAAATGGTACTTCTTGCAGTGCAGAATCAGCTCATCGACGATGTCGCCGTAATGAACGAAGAGCCCTTCTTCGTTCTGGCCCGGATCGTTTTCGAGTTCTTCGACACGAATGTTCTTGTCGCGCCAGCTGCCGACGTTCATTTCATAAATGGAGACGGGAGAATTAAACCCTTTGTTCCGGTTTTTCATCCATTCCTGGTCCGTCCAGCCGTCAAAGGCAAGGTCGGTGATAATCGAATCATGATCGGGACGCAGCTTGGCCTGGAAGGCAAACGGATCGATCTTGTTATTGATCTGACCGTTCTTGGACGTGATCTGATAGAGATAGGCTTCTCCCGGCTTCGCGTTTTTTACGGTAGCCATCCAGACGCCGTTCTCATCCTTTTTCATTACATCTTCTGTTTCGTCCCAGCTGTTGAAGTCGCCGATGACCGAAACGGCTTTGGCATTGGGGGCATATACGCGAAAAGCGATCCCGTCGTCCGCGGCATGCGCACCGAAATATTCGTAGGCGTTCAGTTCCCGCCCCTGAAAAAAAGCGGTGAGATCCATGGTTTTCATAAATGTCCTTTCTCAATCGGCTATCGGACAGCCAAGGGCAGGCTGCCCGACCGATTTTGTATCTTTTCCTGATCATATTAATGAACGAAAAAGCCAAAATTCGGGAATTTGGCTTTTTATTAAGCGTTCTCTTTTTTGAATATTCTCTTGTTTATTGTAGCGGAAAATGAAGGAATGTGAAAAGAGACAACAAAAGGGATCTGCCGGTCTCAATGCGCCATAAAACATTTTTTAAGGGCTTTCAGACGGTTCGGGCCAGAGAGGTCAGGGGTTATCGGGCGTTCGAATTGACAGGATCTTTCTTCAGAGCATCCGCACTGGATTCCTGGCTGGAAAAACCGTTTTCTGCAGGGGATTCCAGAGACGGTCCCGGCATATTGTGGAGGCGCAAATCGGGATGATCGCTGGCGGCATCTTCGCGCAGAACCTGCTCGTATTCCGTAAGAATTTCATCGAGTTGGGCATACGTCGTGATTTTGGAAAGGCGATCCTTGTAGGCGTGGCTGCGCGGCAGTCCCTTGAGATACCAGCTGGCCAGACCGCGCATCTGCGACAGCGCCACCCTCTCGGGCAGATCTTCGCAAAGGTAGTGGGCATGACGCCGGCAGGCATCCATGCGCATGGACAGCGTGAACGGATGGGATGTCCCGTTAAAGTAGTCGGCGCATTCCTGAATCAGATACGGATTGCCGACCACGCCGCGGCCGATCATGACGCCGTCGCATCCGGTTTCTTCCATCATGCGGACGGCATCATCCACGCTCAGTACGTCACCGTTGCCGATGACCGGAATGGACACCGCGTCCTTGACCTTCTTAATCCAGGACCAGTCGGCTTTTCCTTCGTACATCTGGGCGCGTGTCCGGGCGTGCAGCGTAATTGCGCTGGCCCCGGCGGCTTCCATGGCTTTCGCCATTTCGACGCAGTTGATCGAGGACGAGTCAAAACCCAGACGCATTTTGACGGTGACCGGCTTCTGGACCGCATCCACGATAGCGCGCACGATCTGGCTGGCGTAATCGATGTCCTTCATTAGATAGCTGCCGGCTTTTGCCTTGATGACTTTGTTGACCGGGCACCCCATGTTGAAATCGATGATGTCGCAGTCGGTTTCCTGATCGAGAATTTTTGCCGCGTGAACGATCGTGTCGATATCGTGGCCGAAAATCTGAAAGGAAACCGGATGATCATCCGCTTCGCACGCCAACATGCGGCGGGTTCTGGCGGAATCGTAGTACAGAGCCTTGTCGGAAACCATTTCGTTGCAGACAAGCCCGGCTCCGAATTCACGCGCAATGCGCCGGAAGGCCCGCGTCGAAACGCCGGCCATCGGGGCGATGACGATTGGAGAGGGCAGCTCAATTTCCCGAATCTTCAGCGACATGGGACTCCAGTTCTTCGGTTTCTTCGAGATGCTTCTCGGTATCGTTGAGAATTTCACGCAGTTCGTGTTCGTTGAAGTGATACGTGCTGCTGCAGAAATTGCAGGTGACTTCGGCACCGTGGTCTTCTTCGATCATGGCTTTGATCTGATCGGGCGCTACAGTATGCAGCAGACCGGCGGTCTTTTCCTTCGAGCAGGTGCACTTGAAGGAAATCGGGATCGTTTCGAGCACTTCGGTATCGTCAAACAGGTCTTCGGCCAGAAGCGCCAGAGAGGCGTCATCGTAATCCTGAATGATGGCCGTCATCGGTTTAAGGCCGCTTAAAACGTGCTCGCAAATGCGGATATTGGTATCGTCCGCATCCGGCATCATCTGCAAAACGAGCGCGCCGGCAGCGAGCACTTTGCCTTCTTCGTTCATGCGAACGCCGACGCTGACCGCAGTCGGGGTCTGTTCACTCAGAGTGAAGTAGTAGGCGAAGTCCTGACCGATTTCTCCGTTCTGGAGTTCTACGGTGCCGGACCAGTTTTCCGACATCGAAAGGTCCTTGGTTACGGTCAGCGTACCTGGCAGACCGATCAGGCTGCCGGCGGTTACGTTGGGATCGCCGTCCAGGCCGGCTTCCGGGTTGTCGACAAAGCCGCGGACGGTACCGTCGGCCTGCGCATCAACGACGATGCTGCCCAGTTCGCCCTGGCCCTGGATGTTGATCGTTAACATTTCTTTTTCGCTTTTCAGCATGCTTCCCATGATGGAAGCGACAGAGAGCACACGACCAAGAACATCTGCGCTTGGCGTGCTCATGCGGAAGCGGTCCATCGCTTCCTGAACCAGATCGGTCGTCCGGTTAATATACAGGCGGACATGGCCGTCGAGAGCCATGGCTTTGACAAGAGAATCTTTCATGTCTGTACCTCTTTTCTATGCATTTTGTATCCGATTTTAAAACTTCGACTAAACGCGCCGGGCACGACGCGTTTTCGATTTCATGAAGCCTGTACGCATAAAATCGTATGTAAACCATACGGATTCAGACAGGCTTTTATATTTCTTTATTATAGTCAGTTTCTGCTAACACTCCGTTTGGAAAGCCTGATCGAGCCGCTAGGCGATACAGGGCATTTTTCAAACTGCAGGAAAGAAAAAGCACTCGCTTTCTCAGTCGAAAGGGAGTGCGATTTTTATAAAGAATGGAAAGCCCGAAGCTGCGGAACTAGTGCTTTTTGGTCAGCTCGTTGAGCGCTTCGTCCATGTCTTCCTGCGAAAGACCGCGATGCGCTTCCGGTTCGGAAGACGTCTGACCGCCGTCTTCTTTTGGAAGAGCGGGCAGCGCAGCATCAGAAGACGAATCGGAATGGCTTTCGTTCGCATCCGAAGAAGCCGCCGGTGCTGTTTCGGCCGGTGCCGGCTTTTCCGGCGCGTTTGGATCGGTAAGCGTTCCGTAGTTCATCAGGTTGTTGATTTCTTCGCTGGTGAGCGTTTCGTGATCGTACAGGTTGTGAGCGATCAGATCGAGCAGTTCCCGGTTTTCTGTCAGGATCGCCTTGCACTTTTCATGGCACGAATCGACAATCGAACGGACTTCGCGGTCGATTTCGGTCGCAACACCGGCGGAGTAGTCGGAGCCTTTCGTGTAGTCGCGGCCCAGAAAGACGTTGCCTTCCGGATCGGCGTACTGAATCGGGCCGAGCGAGGACATGCCGTAAACGCGGACCATGTTTTTCGCGATGGACGTCAGACGTTCGATATCGTTGACCGCTCCGGCGGAAATTTCGCCAAAGACGATTTCTTCCGCCGTACGGCCGCCAAGCAGACCGGTAATTGTCGCTAACATTTCCGATTTGCGGTGGAAGTATTTTTCCTCACGCGGCGTCATCAGGTTGTAGCCGCCGGCTTCACCGCGCGGAATGATGGTGACTTTCTGCACGATGTCGGCATCTTCGAGCTTCAGACCGATAACCGCGTGACCGGCTTCATGATAGGAAACCAGCCATTTGTCTTTTTCGGTGTATTTCTTCGATTTTTTCGCCGGGCCCATCATGACGCGGTCAATCGCCTCGTCCAGATCGGTCTGGGTAATTTTCGCTTCGTGGTTGCGCACCGCGAGGATGGCACTTTCGTTAAGCACGTTGGCCAGATCCGCACCGGAGAAGCCCGGGGTACGCTGAGCGAGATTTTTCAGGGAAACGCCAGGTTCGAGTTTCTTGTCCCGGGCGTGTACTTCCAGAATGGCTTCACGGCCGCGCACATCCGGCAGAGAGACCGTGATGTTGCGGTCGAAACGTCCCGAACGGCGCAGGGCCGGGTCGAGAACGTCCGGACGGTTGGTCGCCGCGATGACGACGATGCCGTTGTTGTTGGACATGCCGTCCATTTCGACGAGCAGCTGGTTGAGCGTCTGTTCGCGTTCATCGTTGCCGCCGCCCATGCCGGCGCCGCGCTGGCGGCCGACCGCATCAATTTCATCGATGAACAGGATGCACGGAGCGTTTTTCTGCGCGTTCTTGAACATGTCGCGGACGCGGCTTGCACCGGTTCCGACGAACATTTCCACGAAATCCGAACCGGAAATCGAGAAGAACGGAACGTTGGCTTCGCCGGCAACGGCTTTGGCCAGGAGCGTTTTACCGGTTCCCGGAGGACCGACCATCAGGATGCCTTTTGGAATGTGGGCGCCCATGTCGGTAAACTTTTTCGGCGAGCGCAGGTAGTCGATGATTTCCTTGACTTCCTCTTTTTCCTCATCGCAGCCGGCGACATCCTTGAAGCGGACTTTGACGTCGTTTTCAATGCGGGCGCGGGATTTGGAAAATTCAAACGCCTTGTTGGCGCTCCCTCCACCGCTCATTTTCGAAAGCATGAAGTAAAACAGGACGCCGATCAGCAGCAGCGGAATGATCTGCGCAAGCAGGCTGACCCAGAGGCTGTTGGCGGAAGGATCGCTGACGGTAATCGTACCGCCGTTTTTTTCGAGAGTGGTCGTGAGCCATTCCATGTTTTCTTCCGTGTTCGGAACGATGGTGGAAAAGGCTCGCTTGTTGGCGCCGCTGGTGTAGACGCCTTCGACTTTGATAATGGAGCTTGAGATGTTGAGGGTGGATTCGTCAAAATGCGCGGTATCCGCGATTTTCTGAAAATCCGTATAGTTCATTCGGTTGACGGATCCCCGCGTGGAGAACCCGATAATCGAAATGAGGATGATAATCACAAAAAGCGTGGGCAGATAATTCAGCCATTTTTTCATGGAAGCTCCCCTTTCTTTTTTCTATTTCCTGGTTTGCGTAGTTACGTGCCGTTCGCTTTTTTCAAAGCGTCGCTTTGCCCGTTCAGACGCGCATAAGCATGCCGTCTTAGCGGTAGGCTTCTTCTTTCAGTACGCCGATGTAGGGCAGGTTGCGATAGCACTGGTTGAAGTCGAGTCCGTAGCCGACAACGAATTCGTTGGGCACTGTAAAACCGACATAATCCGCTTCAATATCGACAACGCGGCGGTCCGGCTTGTCGAGCAGAGACACGATGCGCACATCGTTTGCGCCCTTGTTTTCGAGCAGACGGCGCACTTCACGAATGGTGCGGCCGGTATCGACGATATCTTCCACGATCAGAACGTTTTTTCCTTTGACAGACAGGTCGGTGTCCTTGTTGATTTTGACATCGCCGATCGATTCGGATCCGGAATAGCTGGAAACGGACATGAAGTCGATTTCAATAGGGTGACGGAAATACTTGATGAGTTCCGCCATGAAAGGAACGCTGCCTTTGAGCAGACCGATCACGATCGGGACGATCCGCTTTTCCTCATAGTCGGCTTCAATCTGGCCGGCGAGTTCCTTGCAGCGAGCTTCGATTTCGTCTTCGCTGATCAGAACGCGTTCAATATCTTCACTGATCACTTTTGACATGATGAAATGTACCTATCCTTTTCTGTTGTATATTTGAAGTTTCTTCTTGTTCTGGAAGTTTCTTCAATGCAAAAACGGCCCGTCTGATCCAGAGAGCTTCTGTTCAAAGCTCTTCTCTTTGCACCTGGTCAGGCAGGCGAAAAAGCGTAAGAGATCGGGTCAACGCAATGCGAAATCCTCGGAATCTGGATGAAACACGCGCCCGCATTTTCTTTATTTTCAGCCTGCAGGGCACACGAAGAGGATTTTATTCAAACGCAATGCTTAGGGGAAATTTTACCATAAAAAATAAGGGCTTTTCCACATAATGATAAACATCACAGCCCGTATCCATCGCAAAGAGAACACCTTGATCCGAAGCGATCACCCGATAGAGATCGCGCTCGATAGCCGGGATTTTTCTGGAGATCATGCGCCGGCGAAGATGAAGTCTTCCACCGCGCATTTCAATGGTATCCCCGTTTTCCCACGGACGGATGAGCAGGGGGAAATCGTCATCCGAAACCGAGAAAGTTTCCATACGGGTGCCGTGCGTGCTCAGCTTCATGCCGTACCAGACGTAGTCCATCTCGCAAAGCTGCTGCAGCTGGGCAAGCGAGCCGACATAAAAGGGAAGCGGAGGCGCTTCCTTTTTGCGCAGACAGATTTTGCCGTCCACGTTCTGAATCCAGAAATTTTCGATTTCCTTTCGCCTGCCGCTTTGAAGCTGTTCGATCAGCTCTTCCATATGGCGTCTGGAAAAATGATGCTTCACATGCGCAAAGAGCAGCTGATCGAGAAGCAGCCAGCCATCCTCCCTGTTCAGATCGTCCATCGTTACGCCCTGTCCGCTTCGCGTTTGGGCGTTTTCCTTTCGCCTTTCCAGTTTTCGATTATCGGCTTCCATTTCGCTCAGCCACGCCTGTTTCTGGCTGGCGCTGGCGGGTTCGATTGTTGCGTGGCGGATCTGATTGCGCCGGTAGTCGTTTTGAAGATTGCTTTCGTCAATTCCGTACGGCAGACGGCGCCGGTCCATTTCCTGCTGAATTTCGGCTTTGGAATACGCCAGCAGCGGCCGATACAGCCGAAGGCCTTCGTAGTCAGTCCATTCCTGCAGACCGTAATGGCTGACGATGGCGTTTCGCTCCTTTTGCATCATCCACGTTTCGATCGAGTCGTCCATATGATGGCCGAGCGCAATCGTGTCCGCTCCCGTCATTCGACAGAGCCGGACAAAAAAGCCGTACCGGTCGGCTCTGGCCTGCGCCTGAAAATTGCCGGCTTCATGGACGGCCGGATGCAAAATCCACAGGGTTTTCTGGTGCTCGGCCGCAAACTGACGAACGATCGCCTCATCGCGCGAAGCACTGGGGCGATGGTGATAGTTCACGTGGGCAATAAAGTAGGGGACATGGCGGGATTCGAGAAACCAGAGCAGGGCCATGGAATCCGGACCGCCGCTGACGGCTGCACAGATCATGGCTTTATTGTAGCGAGTGCCCAAAACAATTCACGCAAAAACGGACCTTCGCTTCGCTCCGACCAAAAAGCCGGTGCCAAAGACACAAAGGTCCGAAAGGGAAAACGGCTTAAAAATAAGTCCCGTACATTAAGGAGAAAACGGCCTGTGTACTCAGCCACGCCAGGCCAAGCGAGCAGAGAAAGAGCAGAACGATCGGTCGAGAGCCGCTGTTCTTTCGGGCATCCCTGGAAAAATCCAGACTTTGCAGGCCGTAAAAGGCGAGGCAGAAAAACGCCGCAAAGACGATCATGTACAAAATGCGGCTGCTGTTCATCGAATCGGTCCTATGTACGCGGGATAGACAAAGGGATAAATTTCCGCGAGATTTTCGCAGGCTTCTTCCATGACGTCGTCATCGACGCAAAAGCCCATCAGACACGAACCGGAGCCGGTCATCAGAACGCGGACCAGGCCGTTGTCCTGCATCTGTTCCTTCTGTTCGACCAGTTCGTCGAGCGCTTCAAACGCCTGCGGCTCAAACGCGTTGACCATCGTCTGATACAGCAGACCGATGTCCTTTTTGCGGACCGCATCCGAAACGATATCGATATCTAAAGCCGAAGACGGGGCGCTTTCAAAGCGTGCGAACGCCTCGGGCGTCGAGATGCCCTTTACGCCCTGTACGAGCAGAACCGGAATGTGCCAGTCGCTCGCAATTTCCTTTACCTGTTCGCCGGCACCGCCTATGCGAGTAAAGGCGTTGTGCAGGCAGCAGGGAACGTCGGCTCCGACCAGAAAGCCGAGCCGGTCCATGTCTTCCATGGACAGACCAAGCTGTTCCATGTCGTTGAGCGCCTGAATCAGCGCGGCGGCATCGGCGGAGCCGCCGCCCAGACCGGCTTTGTCGGGAATGGACTTGGTCAGGGTAATGACATAGTGATTTTTCAGACCGGCATGCTCGCGAAGAACGGCCAGCGCTTTATGCAGGGTGCTGCTGCCTGGCAGCTTGAAGCCGACGGCAGAAATGATATCTTCTTCCGTATTGGACGGTTCGATATCGAGTTCATCGTAAAGAGAGACCGGCGCGTTGACCATATCCATGATGTGGTAGCCGTCCGTGTCCCGTACGCCGAGAATATCGAGAGCCAGATTGACTTTGGCATAGGCTTTAACTTTCATAATTCACCTTAAACAGGCGGATGAAATCATCCACGCTCAGCTGCTGGGCCCTGGTCTGCAGGGGAATGCCGGCTTTTTCCAGCATGGCCTGCGCTTTGGCTTTGTCTTCGGTCCAGCCTTGAAGATTGTTATAGATGGTTTTGCGGCGCTGCGTAAAGCAGGCTTTGACCATCGAAAAGAAGCACGCTTCATCTTCTACGGGATGTTCGTTTCGAAACCGAAACTGCAGCACCGTACTGCCGACATTGGGGGACGGCCAGAAGACGTTGCGGTTGACGTCCATGACTTTGCGGATCGTGCAGCGATACTGCGTGATGACGGAAAGCGCGTTGTAGGACGCCGATCCGGCGGTAGCCGCAAAGCGGTCGGCGACTTCCTTTTGCATCATGACGGTAATGGCGGCGATCGGCTCGGTCGCTTCAAACAGCTTGAAGAGAATCGGTGTTGTTACGTAGTACGGAAGATTGGAAGCAAAGCGGACGGGCAGTCCTTCTTTGGCAAACGGCGCCAGAAGCACATTGACATCCACATTCAGAAAATCTTCCTGAATGATTTCGAGATGATCGCTGCCGATTTCTTCTTTTAAAATGGGCGGAAAGCGCGGATCGATTTCAAACGCGATGACTTTTTCGTTGTCTTCGCAAAGATACTGGGTCAGGGCGCCAATGCCCGGACCGATTTCGATCATGACGCCTTTTCCGTCGCCCGAAGCTTCCCGGGCGATTTTTTCAACGACGCCAGGTTCGACGATGAAGTTCTGGCCAAAGCTCTTTTTCGTCTGCGCGTTCCACTTTTCCTGGATTTCGCGCGTCCGGCTTTTGGTAGCAATTGGACGATCGATCATAAAACCTCCTCAATCTGCGTACGGGTGACGCCCATCGCGTTCAGCCGCTTGAAGCACGTTTTCGCGTTGCAGGGGCCGATGCGGAAACGATCGCAGACTTGTTTTCGAAAGGCGGCGTCGCCTGTCAGGCCCAGATCGAGAAAATCGTTCCAGGAAAGGGTGGACAGACGCTCGTCGTACGAAATGAGATGCGAAAGGCTTTCGGCGAGATCTTCGTATTCGGCATGCTCGACGCCGACTTTCTTGTCGGTTTTGGCTTTGTCGCGATCGATATAGGCGTGTTTCACGCCGGGAATTTTGCGGGAAATGATGCTGCGGATGTGTTCGCCCGAGCGGTCGGGGTCGGTAAAGACGATGACGCCGCGGCTTTTCTGCGCCGCCGCGATCCGATCGAGAATCTGACCGGTGACATGACTGCCGCACGTTTCGATCGTGTCGCAGTCAAAGAAGGTTTTCAGCCTTCGCGTATCGCTGCGTCCTTCCACGACAATGACTTCATGAATGTGCATGGACACACTCCTTTCCAGGAAAGAAAAAGATTCGAAAAAGAAATACGTAAAAGCGATTCGTTCCAATGAACCGAAAAGCGATTCCGAACGAAACGTCCTCCCGTATAAAAAGCATAAAAGATAAAAACGCGTAAAAGAATCAGGAGGCAGGAAGAGACAAAAAGCCAGGGAGAGATCCCCTGGAATTGTCTTCTGGAGTACAGACTCAGGCTTTTGGCTTGGCGGAACTGGCCTTGGCGAGTTCAGCGGCCGTTCCGGACTGCGTTGTACCTTCCGGCTTTTTCTGATGATGGAGCAGTCCGGGATTTTTCTGGGGATTGTCGCTCCACGTAAAGCCTTCGCCGCGGACTTCGTGAACGGAGTTGGCGATCACAAAGGCGTGCGGATCGATGTCCGCGATTTCCCGCAGCAGCTGGCCGTATTCACGGTTGCGTACGCAGCACATCAGAACCGGGCGCTCCTGTTCGGACCAGGCCCCCTTGGCGGAAAGAATGGTTACGCCGCGGCTGAGGGTATTGAGCAGGAACGTCTGGATTTCTTTATGCTTATCGGAAATGATCATGACATTCTGCGCGTTTTCACCGCCGAACGTCGAAATCCAGTTGATCGCAAAGGAAGACGCAAAGACAGCGGCCAGACCAATGAGGATGGAATTCAGACCGAAAATCCAGAGACCGGAAAGAATGGTCAGCGTATCAACGATCATGACGCACTGGCCGGTCGGCAGACCGGCGTACTTGTGGATTAAAAGCGCGGGAATGTCCATGCCGCCCGTACTGGCATTGACACGAAAGACCAGACCGAGGCCGGCACCGGTCAGCAGACCGGCATAGACGGCGGAAAGGACGGGGTCCACTTTTTCAAAGGGCGTCACATCCAGCATGGAAAAAAGCGAGACGAGCGTCGGGTAAAGAAATGTGGAAATGAGCGAACTTGCCGCGAATTTTCTGCCCAGACAAAGATAGCCCAGAACGAACAGGGAAATGTTCAGAATGGCAATCATGGGCACGCGTCCAATCGGCAGAAAAGAAGAGAGAACCATGGACGCGGTCGTTACGCCGCCGCACAAAATGTTCTGCGGCAGAATAAAAAAGACCGAAGCAAAGGCCACCAGCAGGTTGCCGGCGATGATCAGAAGCAGGCGGCGCATATTGGAAGCATTAAAATTAAAATAGGAACGAAACGTTTTCATAGATCACACCTTCTGTTTAGTATATCATGCACGCCTGCGCCACAATCTGTGCGCGCGACGCGCACAGAAAATAAAATCCGGCTTTGCATGGCGAAAAGAAATCCCGTGCGTGTCCGGTACCATAAGACTGTATTCCAAGGAAAAACGGTGACAGGAAGCCGCAGAGTCTTCAGAATAAATGCGCAAAATGCGCGCATGAATAAATTTATATTGCGTAAAAATAGATTTTAGTATAAAAGAAAAACAGCCGACCCATTCGGTTCGGCAGAAAGCGAGGGTCATAAGATGAACTTTGAACCCAGCACGACATGGATTGCCCCTTCGGCGCTCCATCTCAGCCTCTATCGAAAAATCATTGAAGAAAACGGAAGCTGCCTCAATCAGAACGTCATGACGCTCGACACCTGGCTTGCCCAGTCGCTGTCCCGTCCCCGCACGCCTCTGATCCGGCTTCTTTACGAATACAGCGCAAGGCTGGACGATCTGTCGCCCGACAACCTGTTTTATGCCTCCCGCAGAGATTATGACTTTCTTCGCGAATGCGAAAACTTCATGCTTCTCTGTCAGCTTTACGATCTCAAGGACTTTCCCGTCCGAACGCGCCGCGAAAAGGATCTGAAGGAAATTATCGACCGGCTCATGCCCGTAAAACTGTGGGTAGACCAGGCGAAAACCCAGGCGTTTGAAGGCGCTTCAAGTCTGCGCATTCTCCTTACGGAAAGCACGCTCATTGACCGGTACTGGATCCGGCTTCTGGTTTCCAAAGGCGCGCACGTTGAAAAAATGCGTCATCATAAGCGGTTTTACTACTGGTCGTGTTCGAATGCGCGCAAGGAAATGGAAGTGTGCGCGGATGCGATCGTCCGCAATAAACTGGATGCTTCGACGTGCATGATCGCACTGGCCGATCCCGAACAGCGCTGGGTGCTGGCCAGAGCACTCGAATCGCGCGGCATTCCGTTTACCTTTATTCAAAATGACGGTTCGCGAAAAATTGTCGATCAGTGGAAAAGCGCGCTGACCTGGGTCATGAAAAAGGATGACGAATCCCTCATGGCGCTTCTGGAGACGCTCTATCCGATGGCCGCCTGCGATCTGCGCCGCTATTTGCGCCTCTTTGGAAACGAGGGGACGACGCTGCAGAGTCTTACATGGCGTCCCAACGCGCTGATCAGCGAAGAAACGTTTCTTTCTCTGCAGGCGCTTGAAGTCAGCGCCTCCCAGTGGAAGCCAGTTCTCGAATCGCTGCAGGCGCTCGATCTGAACTCCATCGACACCATCGGCCGTCTGATCATGGACCAGTCCCCGGATCCCAGTCCGGACGATCTCAACGCCTTTGAAGGCGTCATGAATCTGATTACCGCAGTACGCAGCGAACTGCATAAGCCCGAAGATCTCGCCCTTCTCATTCGCGAACTCGATAATCTGCAGCCTTCGCAGGCCATGAGCGAACTCAACGGGGTTCTGATCGGTTCGCGCGCGCAGATTTGCGGACTGTACGAAAACGTATTTTATATCGGAGCCGACGCAGCGCATTTCCCAGGCTCGCAGGTGCGCGGCGGCATCTTTGATGAAGCGTACATGGACCAGCTGAATTTCCCTTCGCTCGAGACACGCACGCAGGAGCATTTTGAAATGCTTACGCAGGTTCTCGAAGAGCCGGAAAGCCTGTTTCTGATGACGGCGCAGTCCGATTATATGGGAAAAAGCATCGATACGAGCCATGAGCTCAATACGTGGCTCGGTCTGCTGCCCAAGTTCATGGCGCCGGCGGAGCCGATTTCCGATCCCCGGCCGTCCTTTACGTTAAAGGGCATGCACGCGTCTTCGCTGTTTGCTTCCCAGGACGGCATTTTGCAGACTAGACCGCGCTCGCTGGCCGCCTTTGAAGACTGCGCTCTCAAAAACATGCTCCAGTACGGGCTCCGTCTGAAAAAACCGCCGACGGAGCGGGATCTGTTTAAGGTCAGCTCGGATCTGCTCGTACGCATGGTCGAAGAGGCCGGAAGCCGCTTTGGCGTTTCGTGCGATCAGCTGAGCCGCGAGCAGATTGAAACGCTGCTTACCGACGAATTTTCCTTTGCGCGCGAACTGTTTGCCGAGCGCCGCAAGAGTGAACTCGATGCGCTGTATGCGCAGAGTCTTCTTCGCATGGAGCGGATTTTCCATTCGCTCAAGCCGCTGAGCGCCATGAAACTGACGATGGTGCCCGGCAGTCCGGATGTGCAGATGAAGGAAGAGTATGACGGTCTGGCGATGAATATCGAAGGCCCGATTGCCTCTTCGTCCAGAAACCGGGCGGTGTTCAATCTGGTCGATACCGAGCCGTCGCCCTTTGTTTCCGATTCGCTGCCGCAGGCGACGATCAATCTGTCCATGCAGCCTTCGGCCATGCCGCAAAAAGCGTTCGCTCTGCGCTACGGCCGCGGCGCTTCGCCGGTTCTTGCCGAATCCATCGGAACGCAGGAAGCCCTGATAGACGGCCAGCGCGATCATCTGCGCCATGCGCTCGTCGCTCAGAATTTTGGCGAGGACGCTCAGGGCATGCGCGCCGAACTGGCAGGCCGCGTACCGACGTATGTGAGCACGCAGGAAAAACTGAGTTCGCAGGCCGAACAGCTGGCCGACAGCCTGCAGAAAAACGACATTCAGCCGTATCATCGTCCGGCAGCCTGTCAGCACTGCCCGTACAAAACGATCTGCCGCAACGCGGCTCAGGAAAAGGAGTAACGCCATGGAGGATTCCACAAAAAACGAAGCCGTCCAGCAGGCCCTGGAAAACGATGCGCAGCTGGATCGGTCCCAGGACAGCCAGATGCAGGAACTCCCGAAAAAGCCGCTCGTCTTTTCGCCGGCCCAGCAGAAAGTCATCGACTCGCGCAATAAGAATCTGCTGGTCAGTGCCAGCGCGGGCGCCGGTAAAACCGCCGTTCTGGTGGAACGGCTCTGCCGTCTGGTCGTGGACGATCATGTCCCCGTCTCGTCCATTCTGGCGGTGACCTTTACCGAAGACGCGGCTGCCGAAATGAAAGTCCGTCTGAAAAACCGTCTGATGGAAGCAGCGAAAACCGACCCGTCTCTGAATAAGGAAATCGGGGCGCTGGAAACTGCCATGATCTGTACGATCCATTCCTTCTGCCTGTCCATCGTGCAGCAGTATTACTTCGTCGCTGGCCTTCCGTATTCGATGGTCAATCGCATCGATAACGATCTCGCGGACAGTCAGGCGCTTGAGGAAGCGGTGGAGCAGAGCATGCAGGCACTCGATCCCGCCAGAAGCGCCGAACTGCTTCTGTACATGGAAGCGTGCGGTCAGAAGGAAGAACATCTGCGCAGCCGCCTGCTGCGCTATTTGTCGCTGGCCGAAAGCAAGGCCGATCCGGACGGGTGGATGAACGCCTGCCGCCATGAGGCGGAAGACATGTCCGCCTGGTTTTTGAAATACTTTGACGTGCGCTGTGAGGCGCTGATCGATATTTTTGAGGAAATGATCGAAGAAGTGCAGGTCATGGACTTTGCCAAAGCCGCCAAGCAAAGCGAATACATCGAGCGCTTCTCCCGGAAAGTCGAAGCGCTCGAGCGCTGTCGCGAAGCGCTGGCCAAAGGGGATTATGAAGCCTTTGGCGCGCAGTTTATCGAATATGCGGAAACAACGGACAAATTCACGCCCACCATTAACAAGATTTCCTTTAAGGACATTCAGACCGACTCCCGTAAGTTTGAAAAGGAAATCGCCGATGTCCTCTTTACCAGAAAGCAGTATGAGGAGTCCGCAAAACAGATCGAGCGCGTGCGCAATACGTTTATCGATCTGGCCATCGATGTGCGCCGCCGCTTTCAGGAAATCAAAAAGAAAGCCGGCTTTATCGACTTTTCCGATATGGAACTGTACGCATGGAAAATTTTGCAGGATCCCGAAACCGCCAAAGCGCTGCGCGATCGCTTTGAAGTCATTCTGATCGACGAATACCAGGATACGAACGACTTGCAGGAGACGATCATTCAGGCCATCGCCCGCAAAAACAATGTGTTCCGCGTCGGCGATATCAAGCAGTCCATTTACGGCTTCCGTCAGGCCAGACCCCAGCTGATGAAAAATCACCTGGAGCATCCAGGCGAATACGACGAGATTGTAGCGATGCAGGAAAACTACCGTTCCAGCGACAGTCTGATCCGCTTCAACAACGACTTCTTCCGCCATCTGATGAACGTCGACGGTCTTCCTTCCCAGTTTTCGGCCATCGATACGGCGGTAACCGGCAGTGCGCGCCAGAAGGAACAGGCGCAGAAGCCGGTGCGCTTTCTGTATACCGAGTTTGGAAAGGATGCGCGCCTTGGCGAAAGCCTTAGTGCCGCGGGAGCCCAGAAGGAACACCGGGAAAACCGGTTCGATCTGATCGCGCAGGATATCGAAAACCACGTGAAAAAAGAAGGCATCGCCCTGCGCGACATCGCAATTCTTACCCGCTCGTCCACGTCCCACGACAAGATCAAGAAGGCGCTGGAAGCCTGGGGCATCCGTTCCGTGCATCATGTGCGCCATGGCTTTTATACGAACAAGGCGGTGCAGGTCGTTCTTTCCGCCATGCGCGTCATTGAAGACGAACGAAACGACATCGCGCTGATGTCCGTGCTCGCTTCGCCGCTGACCGGCTTTACGCAGCAGGATATTTTGCCGATGCTGAGCGGCAGCGAAGACGGTCAGTCGCTGTACACCCGGCTTCGTCAGAGCGAAAAAGGCTACGAACTGTTAAAAATCGTGCGCGACCTCAAAACGCTGAAGGATCTGAGTCTGCCCGAAATGATTGTCGGCATTTATCAGATCCGCGGCTTTTACGACTATTCCACTTCGGCGCAGGACAAGACGAACCTCGATCTGCTTCTGGAAAAGGCGGTTTCGGCTCAGGGCCTGCTCGATCTGGAAGGCTTTCTGTCTTCAGCCGCGCTCGAAGAAGATCTCGATAAGACCAGTGAAGCGATGCCTTTTGGCAAGGAAGAAGACGCGGTGCATATTTCCACCATTCACGCCTCCAAAGGCCTGCAGTACAAGCTCGTCTATATTCTTTGCGAACAGCGGCAGAGCGACATCGAAGGCATGAGTCCGATTCTGCTCGATGCGGATCTGGGCGTCGCCTTCAAGGCGCTCGATCCGAATACGATGCTCAGTCACAAAAGCGCCGCAACGATCGCCTTCGATACGAAGCGCTTCTTTGAAGAGCAGCAGGAAAAGATGCGTCTGCTTTATGTGGCGTGCACCCGTGCGGAAGAAGAATTAGTCTTTGTCGATACGCTCAAAAACGAAAATCTGTACGACGGCACGCTGAACCTGTATCGAATTCTGGCCAACAACGGCTTTACAAGCTGGTTTTTCTCCCTGTATCATCGAAACCCGATTGATCTGGTGGACTTTGAAGACGTGCCGGAGCTGCTTCAGCGTCCCGATCGCGGCGTCAGCCATCATAAGAAAATTTCCATTCGCCGCTATCAGGGACCCAGACAGATCGTCTATTCGCAGACCGCCTCCAAAACCAAGGCCCACGCCTCCTGGCCCAAAGGCGGCTATGGCAAAGGCGTCGAAAGCGGACTGGCCAAAGAGCGCGGCACCCTCTTTCATGAAATGGCCGCCACATTGCCCTGGCCGTATACGCGCGAGGACGTAGAAGAGCGCCTTCGCCAGTCCGGACTCGGTCTGTCGTCTGGCGATGCGGACTTGCTGCTGCGGCTGAACGACAACGCGACGTACGCGAAGTGGATGGAACTGCCCCATGAATTTGAATGCCCCTACTGTGTCATGGAAAAGGGTACGATCATTCACGGCTACATGGACCTGGTCGTTTTTGACGGCGACACGATCGACATTCTCGACTTCAAGACGGACGCGGCCTTTGATGAACAGTCGCTTGCGGACCGCTACCGCGGCCAGCTCGAAACGTATCGAAAAGCCATGCAGAGCATTCATCCCGACCGGAAAGTGCGCGCCTGGATTTACTCCTTTGAACTGGCGTCTCTGTTCGAAATCTGATCAAAACCGGCCAAAATCCGGATAAAATGTGGGAAAGAAATCCAGATCAGGAAACGATGAATAAATCCTGTACAATGCCCTAATCTTTATTGGATTGCTTTACAGACCGCTTACAGGATGCGAAAAATCATACAGTTTTAAGCAGAACGTAAGACTTGTTTTGAAAGCCTTTCGTTCTGTTATTTTACTTTTCAGGATTGGAAACGAGGACAATGACCGGTAAAACTAGCGGTTTCTGTAGATATTATTTTCCAATCGTCCTTTACTTTTCACTCGAATCCGTCCTTTTTTCAAACGGTGAACCGCAAAAGAATCCCTTTTCCGTACACCCTTACATCCATCATTGACCCATCAAATGTCAGAAATTGAAAAAATATTCTGCTCCATTATACTGTGTGTGTCCGGAAGACAAAGACCGGGATCTTTGTACAAGCGGACAAATGATAAAGGAGGATTCTTCAACCTTATGGAAAAGCTTTTCCATCTTAAAGAAAAAGGAACGAACGTAAAAACCGAGATCATTGCCGGTATTACCACGTTCCTGGCCATGGCGTACATTCTGGCTGTAAACCCGATGATTCTTGGGGATGCTGGCATGAAACCAGAAGCTGTATTCATGGCAACTGCACTTTCTTCCGCTGCTGCCTGTCTTCTGATGGGTCTGCTGGCTAACTATCCGGTTGCTCTTTCCGCCGGTATGGGTGTCAACGCCCTCTTCTCCTATACGGTCGTTCTGACCATGGGCTATTCCTGGCAGGCTGCACTTGCCGCTGTTTTTATTTCCGGTCTTGTATTTGTTCTGATTTCCGTTACCGGAATCCGTAAGAAGATCATCGATTCCATCCCTGTTCAGCTCAAGCTGGCCATCGGTGCCGGTATTGGTTTCTTCATCGCGTTTGTCGGCCTGAAAAACGCCGGCATCATCGTGGCGAACGAATCGACGTTCGTAGGTCTTGGCTCCTTCGTAGATCCGCAGGTTCTGCTGGCTCTGCTGGGCATCATCATCACAATCGTCTGCGTTGTCCGCAAAATTCCAGCCGGCGTATTTGTCGGCCTGATCATCACCGCGGTGATCGGCGTTATCCTCGGCCTTTGCGGCGTAGACGGCATGCCGGCCATCAACGGTGTTCTCACCACAAACTTTGACATGAGCGCTGCCGGTGCGTTCGCAAGCGGATTTGGCGAACTCTTCTCCCATCCGATGAATGCGCTGGTAGTTATCTTCTCCTTCCTGTTCGTAGACTTCTTCGATACCGCCGGAACTCTGGTTGCGATCGGAAACGAAATCGGTCTCGTTAAGGAAAACGGCGAACTCGAAAATGCTGAGCAGGCTCTGCTGGCTGACTCCATCGGTACCTGCATCGGTGCTGCTCTGGGTACTTCCACAGTAACCAGCTTTGTTGAATCGTCTTCTGGTGTAGGCGTAGGCGGACGTACTGGTCTGACTGCCGTAACTACAGGCGTTCTCTTCATTCTGTCCATCTTCATCAGCCCGCTGGTTCTCGGCATGATTACCAACGCGGTAACTGCTCCGGCTCTGGTTGTTGTCGGCGTCATGATGGCGCAGCAGCTCAAGGGCATCCAGTGGGATGATCTGACGATCGCAATTCCGGCGTTCATCACCATCATTTCCATGATCCTGATGTACTCCATTTCCAACGGTATTGCGTTTGGCTTCATCGCCTACGCAGTGTGCATGGTCGCTGCCGGCAAGATCCGTGAAATCCATCCGACCGTATGGATCCTGATGGTAATCTTCGTGATCTACTTCGCTTCGCCTTACCTGATGGCTTAGTCCATACTAAAAAAACAATCGATCGAATATCCGCCTCAGACGGAATCCATACAAAAAAGAAGCAGGGAAATCCCTGCTTCTTTTATATCTGTATCGTAGTGATTTTTTTAATGGATCGCAGGTCGTATGCCGGCCTGCTTTCTGTTTTTCCCGTTCTGGAAAAGGGTTTAGACGGACTGGCTTTTCGACTGGCCATTCTGTGTTGCGCCGGACTGCGCGTCCCAGTCGCCGTACGTGTCTGTATCCGGTCGTCTGGACGGACGGTTTGGACGGCCGCCGTTCTGGCCATTGGAATTTCCGCTTTCTCCATCCGGACGTTCTGGGGGCATCATGCCTTCAAAATCGTCGGGCATGTCTTCCGGATCAAAGTCATCCGGCATGTTTTCGGGGTCAAAATCGTCCGGCAGATCTTCCGGATCAAACTCCTCCCGCATCTGGCCGCGGCCTGGACCGCCTTGCATGCCGCCCGGGCCCATAACGGAAATGTTTCCGACTGTGGTCAGGCCTTCTTCCACAGTAAAGAATTCGCTCTTTGTGCCGTCCAGCCAGAGTTCGGCGTCCTTTCCAGCTGTGAGGTCCTTGCAGGAAAGAGTCAGCGTGATCGAAGCGGCATTGCCTGTCTGGGTATTGTTCCAGGTGATCAGCGTTTTTCCGTTCTGCTTCAGTTCGAGTTTCTTGAAGGAAGAGGCTGCAATCATGACGGTGTTCTGGGCGGCATCAGTCGGTTTGGTCGCCGTCGTGGAAAGACCGACTACCGTTCCGCCGCTGATTTTAAAGGTGCCGCGATCCGTATCGAAGGCGCCTTCCGGATTCTGAAGAGCGGCCGCGTAAATTTCGCCGCCCGAGATGAGCAGATCGCCGTTCGAATCGACGCCGTCATTCGTTTTGGAAACGAGGGTGAGCTTGCCGCCCTGAATGATCAGGCTGTTGGCGGCATTGAGGCAGTCATCGGTACTGTTGATGGTATACGTTCCTTTTTCGATGGTCAGCGTGTCCTTGGATTCGATGCCTTCGCTTTCGGACTGGATCGTGTATGTGCCGTCTTTCAAGGTAACGGCGCCTTCGGCGCGCAGACTGTCGCCCTGGCTGGTGATCGTAAAGGTGCCTTTTTCGATGGTCAGCGTATCGTTGACATCTACGCCTTCATCTTCGGACTGAATGGTCAGATCGCCGTTTTGAATGGTCAGCGCGTCGCTGGCGTGAATGCCGTCTTCTTCAGCACTCAGCGCATACGTTCCGTTTTGGACAACGAGATCTTCTTTGGCTTTGACGGCGGAGCCGGCGGCATCGGAAATCGTCAGTTTCGCGCTGCCCGAAAGGGTCAGCGGCGCACGGGAATAAATCGCCGCGTCAAGAACGGCAATTGTACTGTCTTTGGCATGCGAGTTCGAAGAAACGGTGCTGGCTGCACTCGTTTCGATCGCCACGTCTTTCGCGTTGCGAACAAAGATTGCCGGGCCGTCGGTTACCGAAAGGTTGGCGCCGTCCAGCTTTAAAGTCACGCTCTGGTCTTTGGCGTCCACGACAACCGGATACTTGCCGGTTCTGGTCAGCGTGTACGTGCCACCGTTTACGATTTTCAGACCGGAAGACGCGGAAGACAGATCGATAGTACTGGAAGATACGCTTTGAAGGTCGGCGATTTCAATATCGTCGTCAACTTTTTCGGACGTGTCTTCCGTTTTCTCTTCGTTCTGTTTTTTATTGAACCGATCCTTTTCGTTCTGGATCGCGGAAGAATCGGTTTCCGGCGTGTTTTTTGAAGGTACACATCCCGCCAGCATGGATGCGGCCAGCGCCGCGCCAAGCAGGGCGCGAACGCCATATTTTCGATGGGTTTTAGGCATGGTCTAATGTATCCTGTGTTGGATAGATTTCGAAGAAAAATCCGGATCCGTCCGGATTTTTCTGATTTCAGGCAGAGGGAAATCCGCCTTACCCTTCGGATTTTTGATCCAAAGTTCAAAAAGCAGATGAAAGGATAAAAATGGAATTGTGGGAAAACAACAAGCAAATAAGGTTTTAATATTGTCTTTTATGGACAATATGGATTGGCTTTGCCTGCAGGAAGATTTTCCTGCCTGACTTTTTAGAGCTGTTCGCCGCCGTCGTGCAGATCGAGCAGGGTGACGGAAAGGTTTCCGTTTTCCGCGCGGATTTCGTTGAGCAGGCGCGTACTCTCAAAATGGCTGTTGGGAAGGAACGTATAGGAAAGTTCGTACAGCGTGCCCATGCCGGCGGTTTTCATCTTTTCAAGGTGCACCTTTTTTCCAAAGCGCGAAAGAATGTCCGTATAGACTGCTTCGTTTGGCATGGATTCGGGCACAACGATCTGAATCTGCATGAGGCTGCGGCGCGAAAAAATCCAGGCGGCCAGAAGCATGCAAAGGTCCATGCCAATGCAGAGATCAAGCGCCGCAAGGCTCGCCCCGCAGGCACAGAGCAGACCGGTGACCATCGAGTAAATGATGCAGATCATGTCCGTTCCTTTGGCCGGCAGAGAGCGGAAGCGGACCAGGCCAAAGACGCCGAGGACCGCGATGGACGTGCCGACTGAGCCGTTGACGGCAAGCAGGCACGAACAGACGAGCGGCGGCAAAAAGGCGCAGGTCAGAAGCATGGAGCGGGTCGGCCGAAACGCGGCCAGACAAAGCAGAGCGCCGACAATGCCGATTCCAAACGCGGCAAGAGTCGGAAGAAACAGATTGGTAAAAACGAGTTCAGTCATCGTATGGGTTCCTTTCTAGTGAATTTTTTCTGAAAAAGTCTTTTGAAAGCGGACTGTCTGGGGGAGGACAGTCCGAGACGAATCGGCTGGATCGGGAAAATCGTTTTCTTTCGATTCAAACCGCCGGAAGGCGGTCGGTTTTCTGAATCTGGCGGGCATACGCCGCCCCGGCTTTGGAAAAGGAGCCGGGCACAATGCCGGGACGCTCAAGCAGGCGGCAAAGTTCTAAGGGCAGCGGACGGGAACACTTGATCTCAAAAATGTTCCATCCTTTTTCGAGCAGCGGGACATCGTCGGGATCGCGATACAGACCCGGGCGAACATCGCGATAAAACAGCTGGTCATCAAACGTCAGCCGCAGCGTGGGATCTTCCTTCCACACGTAGCAGAAGCGATGGGCGTACAGCGTGAAGCGCGGCCGTACCGGCCAGGTGTTTAAAAACGAAGCGATTTCTCTAGTGACGGAATTTTCGCCGGCATGTTCTGGATGGTCATAAAAGTTCTGAAGCGAAGCTTTCGTAAACGGGTGCCTTCGCTTAAACGAGCAGCCGCGAATTTTCTTTTTCAGCTCGAAAAAGAAAGCATCCTCCTCGCTATATACGGGCTTGTAGGCGCGCAGTCTGGCTTTGCACTTGTAGTCGGGCTTGCCTTCGCAAAGGCGCATGAGATCAAAGTGTTCGGTATCGAGGTAAATCGTGTAAATATCGCATTCAAAGTAAGTGTCCGGAATGAGGTGCTCTCCGGCTTCTTTTAAAAACGCCGCCTTGGCGTCTTCCTCGATTCGGTATTTCAGTTCTTTTCGAATAAACGTTTCCATGGCCTCATCTTGCCGGGAGCGTTTCAAAGGATTGTTAAAATTCTTAAGAAAATCCAAAGAAGCGAAAAAAAGCCCGTCCTTTTCAAAAAAAGGCAGGCAGACAAATCGATATACTGCAAAAGAGGAACAAAACCGGCAAAACGGCATACAAATGCGAATAAAAAAAGCGCCTGTCGTTCAGGCGCATTAAATCTGGTGAAGAGCGGCTAGTCGGCCTGGGCTTCTTCCCACGTCCGTCTTTCCGGAGAAAGATTATCGACGTAGTAGCGTACCGTCAGCTTGCCGGCAATTCTGGATTTGACTTTGGGTTCTACCACAAAGCAGTCGCCTTCCAGCATCTGCGCCAGCATGGCCTTGCAGGCGCAGGAAAGGTTTTTCGATCCCGGCTCGCATTCGTCCTGCATCTCTTTTGCATTCACTTCAATGTACAAATTCAATGCGTCATGAGCATTCTGTTTTCTGGTTTTCAGATACTGCTCATACTGCTCCTGAGTCCATTTTTCCATCGTTTTGCATCTCCTTTCGCTTCGGCAGCTCTTCGCTAGGAAGAAATGCCTTAGCTATCATAGATTGTTTGAAAGTGATGTCAAATATTGCATGGAAAGGACACAAAATGAAAGCGGCTACGAAAATTCAGGATGGCTGGACATGCGTCCAAACGAGAATGAAAGACGAGGAAAAAGAGTGCTTTTTTGGCGTTAGGGCTTAATGACGGCGTCGGCTTCCATCATGCATTCCGTCATGTCCTTTAAGGATGTCGGCTCGCCGCATTCGAGATTTGCGGCCAGAGAATAGAAGACCAGACTTTCCTCGTTGACCAGAACTTTGCAGCCAAGATCCGCCAGCGCCTTGAGAGGCTTGAGAAGTTTCGAATCCTTGCAGGCGAGAACGACCGCCGAGTTATAGAGCAGGATGGCCTGCGGGACATTTACGCTTTTGGCGAGCGTATCGAGAAAGTCTTCCATCAGCGATTCGCCCAGACGCGGATTGCCCTGACCAAAACGGCTGGAGTTAAGAACGACAATGCGTGCGTTTGATTCTGACATGTAAATCCTCCTTGGATCCGAATCCCGGCGACAGGCCGTATTCGAATTTCTGTTTCCTTGAGTATTATACGTAAAACGAAAGAACCCATTCCAAAACTTCTGCTTTTTGGGCGGTCCGCCTTTTTTGCCCACACGGATCCGGAGAGATTTTTGAATGTCTGTTTTTACAGGCATTCGTTTTTTTATGCACATTGATTTTTACAGGGGCTCTCCGTACAATTTTGAAAGATTTAAAGAAAAGAGTGTTTTCAGGCGCCACAACGCCTGAAAGGAAAAGGGAAAAAGCGGGTATGAAGAGAGTGTGCGGAAAGATCGCTTTGTGTTTGATGGCGGCTGTTCTGGCTGTCGGGCTGTCCGGTACAGGATGCAGTGAACGGCTGATGGCGCAGGAAAACAGGACGGAAATCGATGGAAATGCATCGGTTAAAGCTCTGACATCTTCGCAGGCTTTGCGGGAAATGATGAGCCGCATTCAGGATGGCGTCGATCTGCGGCTGGCCAACGCCATTTCGCCCGGCAGACCGTCCGCAAAAGGCAATGCGCAGGCGCTGCAGGAAGCGCTGAATGAGGAGATGGACAAAATTATGGAAGAATACGCCATCGATGAAGATTCAACGGGCATCGCCATCCATTCGCTGGACGGTTCCATTTCCTGGACGCTCAATGAAGATGAGCTGTATACCGGAGCGAGTCTGTACAAGCTGCCGCTGGCGATGATCTGGTATGACCGCCTGGAGAAAGATCCGTCCCTGCTCAAAAAGCCCCTGCTGTACCGGGCCGACATGTACGAAGATGTCTCTGTTATTGCCTCACGCTATGCGGCCGGTTCGTATATCGATCTTGAAGAACTTCTCGAACAGGTTATTCTGACTTCGGACAATACCGCCGGCCACATTTTGTTTGAACATCTTGGCGGCTGGGAAAAGTTCAAATCGATCATGAAAGAACGCTGGCCGAACCATACAGAAGACAAAGACTTTGTTTCCATGGACAATCTGATGAGTCCGGGCGTTATGGTGGATGTTCTTCTGGAAATCGCAGCTTCGCCTGAGCGGTATGAAGAGCTGATTGAAGATATGGAAAACGCACAGCCGGCCAACTATCTCAACCGTTTCCTCGATCGGCCGATTGCCCAGAAATACGGAGCCTATGGCTCACAGGTCAACGGGGCCGGGCTCGATCTCGAAGCATCCTGTCCGTATGTCCTCTGCGTAATGACCGACGATATTCAGGCGGAAAAATTTGTCGGCGATCTGGCGCTGCGCGTGCAGAGTCTTCTGGATACCGAAGAGAAGCAGGGGGAGTAGTTGAGGAGCGTTTCGGTGTTCCTGTTTCCATTCCCGTTTAAAAAGAATACGATAGGACTAATGGCCTGCGGATGGATCATCGGCAGGCTTTCTTTGACGGTACTCGCACGCGTTCCGGCAGGAAAGCCGCTAAGACACCGAAAATACAAATACGTAAAAAGAAAAAAAACGGAAAAGCAGAACGCGCAAAACGAGGCACATTGGATCGGCGCGCAGTGGGAAAACCAAAGCAGATCCCGAAGCACATGCCAAAGCGAATGCCGAAGCCCAGCGGAAAATAAAAAAAGCTGAAGGCGTGCCGCATGGCTTCCTTCAGCGTTAAGTTCTCGTGGCGGAGACGGTGGGATTCGAACCCACGAGCCCTTTCAGACTACCTGATTTCGAGTCAGGCCCGTTATGACCACTTCGATACGTCTCCGTGTTGCGTTCAATATTCTACCATATATTTTCAGAAAAGAAAGAAGGCAAAATTATGGTTACCTGGCTGGTCAACCGAATTCTCCGTAAGGAAAAAACAGACGATATGACGAAACTGCGTTATATCATCAGCCGGCTCTTAGGCTGGGTGGGCATTGCCCTCAACTTTACACTGTTCCTTTCGAAATACATTATCGGCGTTCTCGTCGGCAGCGTTTCGATCTGCGGCGACGCCATCAACAACTTAACGGACTCGCTGAGCAATGTGGTTTCGATCATTTCGTTCAAGATTGCTGAAAAGCCGGCGGATAAGGAACATCCGTACGGGCATGAGCGGACGGAAACGATCGCCGCGATGTTCATGGGCATGGTCATTGTCTATCTGGGCATCGACATGGTGACGCAGTCTTTCCAGAAAATTATTCATCCGACGCCGGTTCATTTTGAGTGGGCCGCCGTCATCATTCTGGTGCTTTCCATTTCGGTCAAGCTGTACATGTACGCTTATAACCATAAGTACGCGAAGCTGTATAAAAGCGAACTGCTGGAAGCCAACGCCATCGATTCGCGAAACGATGTGATCGGTACGGCGATGGTTCTTCTTTCCACGCTCATTTCCCGCTTTACCGGATTCGATCTGGACGGTTACATGGGTGTCGTTGTATCGGGCATTATTTTCTATTCGGCCTGGGGTCTGCTGCGCGAAGACAGCAACATCCTTTTAGGTGAAGCGCCGACGCCGCAGGAAATGAATCAGATGATCGATCTGATCATGATCAATCCGATGGTCATCGACGTCCACGATATCGCCATCCATAAATACGGTCCCCGCTACAAATACGCGACCGCCCACGTAGAAGTGGACGGCACCCTTAATCTGATGGACGTCCATCAGGAAGTGGACCGAATTGAACGCGAAGTCATGAAAGTCATGGGCATCGAGCTCGTCACACACGTCGATCCGGTTCTTCTGCACGATGAACAGACGACCCGCGCGGAAGAAAAGCTTACGGAAGCCGTGCGCAAAACGAATCCGAACTGGATGATTCAGGACTTCCGCATTGAAGAGACGCCGGAAAATCAGATGGTTCTCTATTTCGATCTGATCGTCCCCTATGACGAAAAGCGTTCCAAAAAGGAAATCGAAGACGTACTGAAATCCCGTCTGAACGACGACAAAATCGCCTGGATGGAAATGCGCATCGTCCATCCGTACTCCTGATTGAATTCTCAGCCCCCATGGCTGGCTTATCGTTTACATTTATTCACACGAAAAGCGCCGGCTCGTTCTTGCAGCGAGCCGGCGCTTTGATATGTCTGGGAAATGGAAATCCTGAAATCGCAAATGAAATTCGGAACAGAGAAAGCGGATTTCTGTCTATTCCGAGAGCCATCCGGCCGCGAACCATCCGGCGGCAGCGGCGACAAGACCGATCAGAAGCTGTCCGATGGAGAAGGACGCCCAGCTGGTCTTGAGCAGAATGGCGATCGGGCTGGCGCAGATCAGGCCGATGATGGCCCACATTGTCTGCAAATGCCATTTGTTCATAATCCACTCGATCAGCTTGGCGATCGCAAAGATGCCAAGAACGACGCCGATCGCAAAGGGGACGCCAAGAATGACGCAGTGACCGATCATGCCCCAGTCGAGCTTGAGCAGAGCGGTGATGCCGTCGGACACCAGGTTGATGACGGGCTGATAGTATCCCATCAGCATGAGCATCATCGAACCGGAAACGCCTGGGATAACCATAGTCGCCGCCGCGATGACGCCGACGATGAATAACATGAACAGGCCGAAAAAGTTCGTATGCAGAACGACATCATTTCCTGAGCTTTCGTTAACGACGGCCAGCACGACGATCAGCACGAAGAAAGCCGCAAAGCAAAGGCCGCAGGAAAGCTTGAATCCCTTATGCTTCACGTGCTTGAAAATCGAAGGCAGAGAGCCGAGGATCAGACCGCAGAAGCCCAGGTTGGTCGCGATCGGCCAGCGCGCCAGCAGAAACGAAAACAGCTTGGCTAAAAGTGCGAGCGCCAGAACGATACCGATCAGAATAGGAAGCAGGAAACGGAAGGACTTTTTGAAGTCCGAAAACAGATGCGTTACCGAATGAATCAGTTTGTCATAGATGCCCATGGAGACCATCATGGTGCCGCCGGAAACGCCGGGGATGATATTGGCTACGCCAATGACCATGCCGCGCAGGACATCCATCCAGAAACTGGAAATTTTCATAATTACCTCTCTTTAAAGCCGGTTCGCAAACCGGCGCTGAAACCCAAGTATTATATAACATCCGCTTAACACCCGCCGGGCCGACCTGCCACGGGTCTTCCTTACAGTTTTGTCTGACAGCGTCTGCAAAACGCATCCTCAAAAGAAAACTGTTGTCCAATAATCAGAAAAAAGCCGGCAAAAACAAAGCCGCAGGCGATGCCCATCGGCATAAAAAGAACGCTTTCAGACCCTCATCGCAGAAGGCGGTTTTTCCTCGATTTACGAAAACGGGGTGCGAATGTAAAAAAATTCGATTATTTGACGTTAGAAATTGCAATGGAACGCATCGCGCATATAATGGGCTTTGCGTTTATATAAGTTATATTCTTTGTTTAGTATTGCTAAACAGCGACTGAGCCCGCAAGGGCTTGGCGGTATGGACGCCCCGGAAAGGAGAGGACAATGGATTTGAAAATCGGAGCGCGGATTCGCAGCCTCAGGCAGGCGAATTCCCTGACGCTTGAAGAGCTCGCCAGCCGATGCGAGCTGACCAAGGGATTCCTCTCCCAGCTCGAGAGGGATCTGACTTCGCCTTCCATTTCTACGCTGGCCGATATTCTGGAAGCCCTGGGCACCAGCCTTCCGGAATTTTTCAGCGAAGAGCCGGAAAGCCAGATCGTGTTTCGACAGGATGATTTCTTTGTCGATGAAAGAGACGATCATACGATTACCTGGATCGTTCCCAACGCGCAGAAAAACGAAATGGAACCGATCCTGGTCCGCATTGAACCGTTTAAATCCTCGATGACGACAGCCAATCATCAGGGGGAAGAATTCGGCTATATCCTTCGCGGAACCGTCTGTCTGACGTTTGAAGACGGACGGCGCATGACGGTACGCACCGGCGAAACGTTTTATACCGACGGCAGCGTCCGCCACTGGCTGGAGAACCCCTATAAAACGCCCGCACTCGTTCTGTGGGTTTCGACACCTCCGGTGTTCTAGAAAGGAAAGAGATGGAAAAAGACAATACCCTGATTCAGTTCAGGAACATCCAGAAGAGTTTTGATGACCAGATTATTCTCAAGGGCATCAATCTCGACATTAACAAAAACGAGTTTGTCACTCTGCTTGGCCCTTCGGGATGCGGCAAGACGACCCTTCTGCGAATTCTTGGAGGCTTCCTTTCTCAGGATGAAGGAGAAGTTTACATCGAGGGAAAAGAAATTTCTTCGCTGCCCCCGTACAAGCGGGAGCTGAATACGGTCTTCCAGAAATACGCGCTCTTTCCGAATATGAATGTTTACGAAAACATCGCGTTCGGTCTGCGCATCAAAAAAGTATCGGACGACATTATCGAACAGAAAGTCATGCGTATGCTTCGTCTGATCGGACTGGAAGGCTATGAAAAACGGGAAATTACCCAGCTTTCCGGCGGCCAGCAGCAGCGTGTGGCCATCGCCAGAGCGCTGGTCAATGAACCGAACGTGCTTCTGCTCGACGAACCGCTCGGCGCGCTGGACTTAAAGCTGCGCAAGGAAATGCAGTACGAGCTCAAGCGCATTCAGCAGGAAGTCGGCATTACCTTTATTTTTGTTACCCACGACCAGGAAGAAGCCCTGACGATGTCCGACAAGATCGTCATCATGAAGGAGGGCGAAATCCAGCAGGTCGGCTCGCCGGTTGAAATTTACAACGAACCGGTCAACGCCTATGTCGCCAACTTTATCGGCGAAAGCAACATTTTGCCCGGCACGATGGTCCAGGACGAACTCGTCCGCTTTGACGAACAGGATTTTGAATGCGTCGACAAGGGCTTCAAGCCCGGCGAAGCGGTCGATGTCGTCATCCGTCCCGAAGACATTGATATCGTTCCCGTCGGTCAGGGAAAACTGACCGGTACCGTGGAATCGGTTCTGTTCAAGGGCATGCTTTACGAAATGATGGTCGAAACCGTACCAGGCACCCACGTAACTGTGAACATGCACATCACGACCGAAGATGCCAACCAGAAAGACGACGGCCACATCCACATTTCCGGAAACAGCTTCTATCTGGACGTGGAAGATATGGAAGGCATCGAAGAAAAGGATCTGATCGCCCGTGCCGACGCGCAGGCCTGGAATGACGAAACCGATGAACAGCTGTCCATCGAACACGTCGAAACCGACCTGGAAAACAAGATCGGTACGTATTCGATTACCTTCACGACGCAGGGCGGCCTGTCGATTACCAAGACCATTCAGGTCATCGACCAGCAGATCGTCCGCGATGAAAAACGAAACGAGGGCGTTTCCGCCTTTAACTTCTTTAAATCCAAGGATGAAATCAAGGAATCCGTGGCGCTTGATACCGACCTGAAAACGTGGGCGAACGCGCAGGGCTGGCGTCTGAACAACGAAGACCAGTCCATTCCGCTCGATGTCACCTACGATTTCGATCCGGAAAAAATTGAACCGGGCGTTTACCCGGTAACGTTCTGGACCAAAGGCCGCGAGTTCAAGATTCATACGACGGACTTTTATAAGGAAGGTTCCCGTGTCGGTCTGACGTTTGGTCCGGAAGACATTCACGTCATGGAGAAGGAAGGCTATACCTCATGAAGACCTGGCGCAGACTCGCAATCCCGTATCTGATCTGGGGAACCGGGATGCTGCTGCTCCCGATGCTCCTGATCGTGTTTTATTCCATTGTCCAGCCGGGAAACGAAGTCACGACTTTCCGCTTTTCTCTGGACAGCTACATCCGTTTCTTTACGGATCCCAACTTTCTGATCATTCTCGGCCGCTCGCTGAGCGTTGCGATCAAGACGACCGTTCTCTGCCTGCTGATCGGCTATCCGGTGGCGTACTGGATCAGCCGCTGCAAGCAGAAGACGCAAAATCTGATCGTTCTGTTCATTACGCTGCCGATGTGGATCAACATGCTGGTAAGAACGTATGCCTGGATCGGCATCCTTTCCAAAGGCGGACCGGTTTCGATTGTCCTGAGCTGGTTTGGCATTAAGGACGCGGAAATTCTGTATACCGAAACCGCCGTTCTGATCGGCATGGTCTACAACTATCTGCCGTACATGGTGCTGCAGATTCACGCGTCGCTGACCAAAATGGATCCCTCGCTGGTCGAGGCGGCCAGCGATCTGGGCGCTTCGCCGTTCCAGACGTTCTGGCGGGTTATTTTCCCGCTGTCGATTCCGGGTGTCATTTCCGGAATTACCCTCGTCTTTCTGCCGGCGATTTCCGCCTTCTTCATTCCGAAACTGCTCGGCGGAGGCGGCTGGTTCCTGATTGGAAACGTCATTGAAAACCAGTTCATCACCGTCGGCGAATGGAACTTCGGTTCGGCGATTTCCGTCATTATGGCGATGATGATGATGATTCTGATGTCCCTTGTCCGCAAGGCGGACCGTAAGGCGGCCAAGGAGGGCAAAGCATGAAAAAAAGACGCCCCGTCGGCGCGCTGCTGACGACGCTGATGATGATCTTCTTTTATGTGCCGATCCTCTTCATGATCATCTTCTCGTTCAACAGCTCCAAATCGCTGACAAGCTTTACCGGCTTCTCGCTGCGGTGGTATGAGCAGATGTTTGCCTCGCATGACATGATGAATTCGCTTTATGTCACCATCGTCATTGCGGTTCTGGCCACCGTCATTTCGACGATCGTCGGAACGATCACCGCGATCGGCCTGCGCTATTCGAAAAAGCTGGTGCGCTCCTACGTCACGCAGATCAACGATCTGCCGATGATGAACCCGGATATCGTGACCGCGATCGGTCTGATGCTGCTGTTCATCACCTTCCATATCGAACGCGGTTTTGTCACTTTGCTTCTGGCGCACATCGCGTTCTGTACGCCGTATGTCATTCTTTCGGTTACCCCGAAACTGCGGCAGCTTGACCCGAACCTGGCGGATGCGGCCATGGACCTTGGCGCCACGCCGTTTCAGACGCTGACTAAAGTCATCGTTCCGGAAATCATGCCGGGCATTGTCTCGGGCGCACTGATCGCCTTCACGATGAGTTTTGACGACTTCATCATTTCCTACTTTGCGACGGGAAAAGGCGTCAAGAACCTGTCGATCATGGTGTACACGATGGCCAAGCGCGTCAATCCGTCCATCAACGCGATTTCCACGCTGCTTGTCGCTCTGATCACGATCATCTTGCTGGCGGTCAACATCATCCCGGTCGTTCGCAAGCGCATGGAAGAAAAGCGCATGAAAGACCCCAATTACGTGCCTTCGGCACACAAGCACACCGCGCGCAATTCGCTGATCGGTGCGGTCATTGTCGCGCTGGCGTGCTGCCTGTTCTTCTTCCGCCCGGATCGCGGTACGCAGGCGTTTGCGGGCCAGACGCTGCATCTGTATTTGCCTGGCGAATACATTTCGGATGAAATGCTTTCGAACTTTGAGCAGCAGACCGGCGCTCAGGTTGTCGTGGACAACTTTGACTCCAACGAACAGATGTACATCAAGGTGGCGAACGGCGAATCCTTCGATGTGCTGATTCCTTCAGACTATATGATTCAGCGTCTGATCGACGAAGACCTGCTGATGAAGCTCGATCCGGAAAAAGTCGATGAAGCGATCGTTCAGCTCGACGATCAGGTATGCGATCTCGCCTACGATCCCGGAAACCAGTATTCCGTTCCGTATTTCTGGGGTACGGTCGGCATTGTGTACGACAAGGAAAAAGTGTCCCAGGAAGATCTCGAAAAAGACGGCTGGAACATTTTCCGCAATCCGAAGTACAAAGGCGATGTATACCTGTACGATTCGGAGCGCGACCAGTTCATGTCCGCTCTGAAAAATCTGGGCTATTCGATGAACACGTCGGATTCCCAGGAGCTCAAGGACGCCTTTGACTGGCTGAGCGATGTGGTCCGCACGATGGAACCGGAAATCGTAACGGATGAAATCATCGACAACATGGCCAACGGCCGCAAGGCGCTGGGCATGGTGTATTCCGGCGATGCGACGTACATCCTTCAGGAAAACGACCAGATGGGCTACTATCTGCCCAAAGAAGGCACCAACCTCTGGGTCGATGCCATGTGTATCCCGAAGAGCGCGGCCAATCCGGAACTCGCCTACGCCTTCATCAACTACGCAGCGTCCTACGAAGCGCAGATGATCAACTCGTCCTACGTCGGCTATACCGCGACCAACAAGGAAGCGGAAGACGAACTGGCAGCCACGGAGTTTGACGGCACCAACGCCTACATTCCGCGTACCGGCTATGCGAAGGACGAAGTCTTTGAATACAATCCGGACAGCCGCAAGACGATTGCGCAGTACTGGAGTCAGGTCAAGATCATCGCATCCAACAGCCGCTAGCCAGCGTGTCCTGAAGCGAAAAAACCGATGGATCGAAAATCGATTTGATCCGGAACATCCATTTGCAAAACGAATAAAGTCCCGAATGCGAAGCGGCAGAAACCGGTTCGATTCGGGACTTTTTACATGTGCAGTGCAGAGTGCAGAAACCGGATGGATCTTTGAAAAAGAAAGCCGGATTCAGATCGCGTAAATCGAAATGAGAATCAGTGAAGAGAAAAACGCGCAGGCAAAAGGAATCCAGAGAACAGCCGCAGGCGGCTGTTTCGGTTCGCTTTGCGACGTGTCGATCAGAACGCGGATGCGCGATTCAAGAGCACGGGTCGACGTGCTGCGGGAAAAGGCGGAGAGCCGCACAAAGTTGGTATGCGGAAACGTGCGGGAAGACGGAGCCGCAAAGCGAAGCACCGTCCGGGAGTAATTGAGACGATTTAGCGGCGTGCGCTGTTCGGTGATCTGTCGATCGACGCGGATTTCGCTGAACAGTTCCAGCACGGGACGAATCCGCGTGAGGCCCGGCAGCCACCAGTAGACAATCGTCAGCGTCAGATACAGCTTTTTCAAGAGCGCGTCCTCGTTGCACAGATGACACACCTCATGCAAAATGATGAACTCATATTCGTCTGGATGCATCGGCACGTCCGGCAGGATGATAGCCGGATGATGATCGAGGCGTACAAAGGAAAACGGAACGGACGGAGAAATATAAAGATCAAAGTCCGGACCGCAGTAGTCCGGGATGAAATCGGTAATCGCGTACTGTTTTGCGGTATCGAGAACCATATCCATCAGAACCTGTTCTTTCTCATATCGTCGCCGGTATCGCACAAACGCAATAGCCGCGCCGGCCAGCCAGATCCAGCTCAGCCAGCCAAAGCCGTTCGTACCAAGAAACGACACGGTTTCCAGGTGGTGATCGATCAGAGGAAAGAGGCCATTCCAGGGCAGCTCGACCCCGAGCTGAAAGCTGCAGGGAAGAAACATGCGAAAGAAATAGGTGCACAATACCGCCATAAAAAGGCAGGGATGAATGCGGCTGGCCAGAGAAGAATTATGAAGAAGTACAGCCAGCACAGCCATCAGACATATACAAAACAGAAGCGCCATGAATACCGAATAGACAGACAGCAGCATAATGTACCTTCTTTCCATATTCGGAGTTGCAATTCAGAGGCTTAAAAAATGGAAGGGACGGATCGCATGCTGCATTGTGCGGGGAAAACCGCATGCAAATCCAAGTGGTTCTATTTTAGCAAAAAAAATGCTCATCAAACTCAAAAAGTATAAAATACGCAATTTTTTAAAGGAATATATCTATTCGATGAAAATTTGAAATTATTCGCTAAAAAATACAATCATGACGGAAAATCCGTATATCCATTGGACCTGCGCTGTTTTTGCTATTAATACATCCGCTTACATTTGTCTAAGCCCGCGGGAAAATATACCAAAAAATTCATACTGACGCTAAAAAAAAATAACGATTTGGAAACGAAAATCAGCATTTGGAAAAGCGCTTCCAGAAAAGAGCGTTTTTTTGCGAGTTTGTTTAAGTAAACTTCTGAGAAGACCGATCGAAAAGAGCGTGCTACAATGGCTCTGCAAGCACTCAGGGGATGTGAGTGCTGATCTTTATGCACTCGCTGCAGTTTTCTGCACCGCTCAGAGAACAGGCATTATCCGGGATATCGATGGAAGTTTCTTTTACGATGTTTTTGATTTTGAAGGCTGCAGTCTGAATCGACTCCGATTTGCGGCGCCTTGCTTCTGTCCGGTTTTCCATCGGATTTCCCATCCGAAAAAGGCGGAGCCGCAAGTCGATTTCGCCGGTGTACAGACTGTATGGAACATAAAGAATCACGGTATAGAAAGGATGGTCCTATGGAAAAAGAGATGGAAAAACAAGTCTTTGACGTTTCCGGCATGACGTGTGCTTCCTGCCAGGCAGCCGTTACCCGGGCCGTTTCCAAACTGGACGGCGTCGAAAGCGCGGACGTGTCTCTGCTCGCACAGAACATGCGGGTGGAATACGATCCAAAGCTCGTCAATCCGGCCGAGATTGAAAAAGCGGTAGCCGATGCCGGCTATTCCGCCACGCTTCAGCAGGCGGAAACGGGTTCCTCCAAACCGGAAAGTGCCGCGCAGATCTGGGAAGATCGAAGCGAACGCATTCGCAAGGAAACGGAAGACAAAAAGAAAAAGCTGATTTGTTCGCTTATTCTGCTGGCAATTCTGCTTTGCTTCTCCATGCTTCCAATGCTGGGCGTGTTCTCCTTTTTCATGGATATGGAATGGATGATGGCCGATGCCTGCATCCAGATGTTCCTGTCCACGGTAATCCTGTTCATTCAGCGGGATTTCTTCACGCACGGATTTAAAACTCTGCTTCACGGCAGCCCGAATATGGATACGCTCGTTGCGGTCGGCTCTTCTGTATCCTTTATTTACGGCTTTTACGGCCTGCTCACCATGGCGTACGGCTATGGAACGATGGATCATGAACTGATCCATTCCGGCATGAACGCGCTGTACTTTGAAAGTGCGGCGATGATCGTTACCCTGGTTTCTCTGGGCAAGTATCTCGAAGCGCGCTCCAAATCCAAAACCGGCGACGCGCTGGCCAAACTGGTCAGTCTGGCGCCGAAAACCGCATTTGTAAAACGCGGGGATGACTTTGTGGAAATCCCGGCGGAAGACGTCCGCGCCGGAGATCTGGTCCGCATTGTTCCGGGTGCCTCGATTCCAGTCGACGGTACCGTTGTGGAAGGTTCCGGTACGCTGGACCAGTCGGCCATTACCGGCGAATCGATGCCGGTCGAAAAAGCCATCGGCGACGAGGTCATGTCCGCTTCGACCAACCTGAACGGTTCGTTTGTCATGCGGGCGACGAAAGTCGGTTCCGATACGACGCTTTCTCAAATTATTTCGCTGGTCGATGAAGCCGGCAACTCCAAGGCACCAATCGCGCGTCTGGCCGACAAGGTTTCCGGCGTGTTCGTTCCGGTCGTTCTCGGCATTTCTCTTGTTACCCTGATCGGCTGGCTGATCGCCGGCCACAGCATTGGCTTTGCGCTGAACTGCGCGATTTCCGTACTCGTTATTTCCTGCCCGTGTGCGCTGGGTCTGGCCACGCCGCTGGCCATCATGGTCGCGACCGGCAAAGCCGCGCAGTACGGCATTCTCGTCAAATCCGCCGGCGTGCTCGAAGAACTGGCGAAAGTCAATACCGTGGTTCTCGACAAGACCGGAACCATTACCCGCGGCAAACCGGCCGTCGTATCCCTCACCCTGTTTGGCGATCGATACGATGCCGATGCGTTTATGACGATTGCTGCTTCGGCGGAATCCGGTTCGGAACATCCGCTGGCTAAAGCGGTTCTGGAAGAAGCCAAAAAAGAAAACCGCAGTCTGTATGCGGCCTCGGATTTCAAGGCCTTTGGCGGACGCGGTCTGGAAGTTATGGTGAACGGCATTTTCGTTCAGGCCGGCAACCAGGCATTCATGAACGAAGAACATGTAGCGCTCGATGAAAAAGCGCTCGAAGCTGCTTCAGAAATTGCGCGCAAAGGCGGAACGCCGCTCTTCTTCGCCTTTGATCATGAACTTTGCGGCATCATCGGCGCGGCCGATGAAATTCGTCCGACCTCGCGCGATGCCATCGCGTTGCTGCGCAAGGAAGGCATCGATGTCATTATGCTGACGGGGGACAACGCGCAGACCGCCAAGGCGGTTTCGCAGGGCCTCGAACTCAGCAATGTCATCTCGGATGTTCTGCCGGGCGATAAAGAATCAGTTATTCGCAAACTGGAAGACGAAGGCAAGATCGTGGCCATGGTCGGCGACGGCATTAACGATGCCCCGGCTCTGACTCGTGCTGACGTCGGCTTTGCGATTCAGTCCGGTACCGATATCGCGATGGAATCCGCAGATATCGTTTTGATGAAAAACAATCTGCTCGATGTCGTTACTGCCGTTGGGCTGTCCCGCGCCACCATTCGCAATATTAAGGAAAACCTGTTCTGGGCGTTCTTCTACAACATCCTGGGCATCCCGGTTGCCATGGGTCTCTTCTACCCGATTAACGGCTGGCTGCTCAACCCGATGATCGGCGCTGCAGCGATGTCCTTCTCGTCGGTTACCGTCTGCCTCAATGCCCTGCGTCTGCGCTTCTTCAAGCCGGCCAAGGCGATTTCCCAGATGGAAAGCCCAGAAGCCGAAAAGCAGCAGGAAGCCATCCAGATTTCCAAACTGCCCGCTGTGCCGTCCGCTGAGATGACCGCCTCTGCACTGGCATCCGAAGTGAGTGCCGCTTCCACCGCACAGAAACGGGCAGAAACAGCCCAACCGTCCGAACCGGCGCATAAAGGCCTGAAGGGAACCCCGCTCGTATGGGGCGATGCGAAATCCGCAAAAGCGGCTCAGGCAGCGCCTGCAGCGCGCAATGCCGAACCGGCGGCAGAACAGACCGTTCGCTTTGACGTAGACGGCATGACGTGTGCGCATTGCCAGAAGCATGTAACGCAGGCTTTGCAGAAGATCGATGGCGTACGCGCTGCAGAAGTCACGCTGAAACCGGGCGAAGCCCTCGTTCTGGCCGATCGTCCGATTGAACTTTCGGCCTATGAAGAAGCGGTAAAGGACGCCGGCTATGAAACCCGCACAGCCATTCCGCAGATGAGTGCCTTCCTCAAGGATTTCCATCCGCAAAACGAAGGCGAAATTACAGCTTTATTTGATGATTTAAAGAAAGACTATCCAGAACTGACCTGGATGGTTTACAGTGCCCCGGCGCAGCAGATTACCCTTTGCGGAGATACGCTGCCCGAAGAAGGCGATATTTTTGAAGAGATCGCAAAACTGGAAAAATCCAGCAACGAAGCAGGCGAAGGAGGTGAGATGATGACTCTGACTATTGACGGCATGTCCTGCCAGCATTGCGTTGCCCGCGTTGAAAAAGCGCTGCAGGGCGTAGAAGGCGTTGAATCCGTAAAAGTGGATCTCGCCAGCGGCAAGGCAGTTGTAACGGGAAAAGATCTCAGCGCAGCTGCACTGGCAAAAGCCGTAACCGCAGCCGGCTATTCGGTATCCGCAATCGATGACTGATTCAAGGATTGAAGCCGAAAACAAAGTTTTTTTCACTGTATTACACTGGTAAAGTTTCAGAAAAGTACAAAAAAAGGGTGCCGAAAGGCACCTTTTTTTACGGCTGAAAGGCAGCGGTTTTTCAAATGGGATGATCGTACGCGTTTAGGCGAACGGCCTGGCTAGTTCTGTCCGTTTCCGAAGAAGGTCGGATCGTACAGGACGATATCCTGCGCCTTGAGCGACGCGGGAACATCGATCAGACGCTGGTTGGACGAGCCGCAGAACAGAAGTGAGAGATCTTTCTTGGCTTCCACAAACGGGCCGTCGACGAGGACGTTCAGGCTGTTCAGAATGGTGTCGGTCCATGGGGTGTGGCGACGGCCGCCATCGAGCAGGTCGCGGTCGAGAATGTAGCCGGTGTACATCCAGATCGTTTTTTCCGGGAGTTCTTCACGAACGCGCGCAACCAGATGGGATACGGCTTCCTGATTGGAAATTTCAAACGGATCGCCGCCAAGAACGGTCAGGCCGTCGATGTACTTCGGAGCCAGCGCTTTTAAGATTTCGTCTTCGGTCTGGGATGTCCATGGCTTTCCATAGTCGAAATCCCAGGTTTCCTGCTGGAAGCAGCCAGGGCAATGATTGAGGCATCCGGAGACGAAAAGCGAAACGCGGACACCGGTACCATTGGCAATATCAAATTTTTTAATTTCACCGTAATTCATGATAGTTTTCCTTTACATTTTTATATATGAATATAAATCCAGTTATCTTTTTTTCGCATCTTCAGCGGCTGAGTCACCAGACAGGCGGCCTAGGGGTTGAGGGTGCATAGCCAATACTAACGGGCAGAGAATTTTCTGTCAAAAATACCGTACACCCGACAAGCGCAGATGGAGTCTGCAGAAATCTGCGCCCGCGCAAAGTCGCGGATCCCGCCGATTCCAGACCCTTTCATCGAAAAAGCCGGGAGCAGACGGTAAAATCAGAAGAGAGAACGAAAAAGAAGAAAAAGCGGCGATCCGTCTGTGAATCGCCATAAGGAGAAAGCCATGTACGCCGTATACAATCTGACCACAAGCCCTAACGTGAGCGTTGAAGACCAGTCCGGCCCGTTTCGCGTGCTCAAGCACAAGCTGGATTATTCGATCCCGTATGAAAACGCCATGGAAGCCTGGTTTGCGGCGAAAATGGGCAAGCATAAACGCCAGCTCGTCTGTTCGCTCGATGTCGATGACGTGCGCATTGCGGAAGGCATGATGCAGTGGATGGTCGGTTATTGCGAAATGGACAGCGGCGTGCGCAACGTGACTTCGCTGTTTGGGAAAATGATTACCGGCAAAATGACGGGGCAGAAAGCCGTCTCCCCCTGCTATCGCGGGGAAGGCACGATCGTCTGCGAGCCGGTAGACGATGAGATTTTGCTGATCGATCTGGCGGAGTGGCCTGACGGCATCGTCATTTCGCCCAACAGCTTTCTTGCCTGCTCCGGCGGCGTACGCCAGAGCGTCACCAGCCGGACGAGTCTGTCTTCGGCCGTATTTGCCAAGGAAGGCCTGTTTTCCATGCGTCTGGATGGAGAGGGCACAGCGGCCATTCTTTCGCCCTGCGTGGAAGAACAGCTCATTCTTGTGGAAATTACCGACGATGTGCTGCGCGTGGACGGCAGTTTCGCGATCGCCTGGTCGGGCAGCCTGACGCTGACCGTGGAAACGCCGGGCTCTTCAGCCACAGCGTCCTTTCTCAGCAAGGAAGGACTTGTGAATACGTACCGAGGAACCGGCAAGGTCCTTCTCGCGCCATTTATCCGGGAAGAGCTGTCCGAAGACGCTTTAGCAGATTCTGCATCCAAAAACGAGAGCGCTTCTTCCAATACGGTCAGCTGAATGCCGAAATGAGGCCAGATTTGGATTTTGTAGGAAATTCTTGATTATTTTTGTCTGTTCTTTTGTATAATCGTTGTTCAAAAAATTTCGTTTTACTAAAATGAAGATGGTGGAAAAGTGGTTAAACTCAATCGGCGATTTAACCGGATTGAATTTTTACGCAATAGGGAGATGAATTTATGGAACAAAACGGACTGACCAAACGCGAATCCCAAATAATGAATATTCTTTGGAACAGCGAACAGCCTATATCTGCACACGAAATTCTGCTGGCTTCCCCGGAACTCAGCCGGAATACGATCCAGATCGTACTCAAAAAATTACAGACGCTCGGATTTATTGAGGTAGCTGGATTCAGCTATCACAAAAATGCACTGACGCGTACGTTTAAGCCGATTATTTCGCAAAGTCAGTACATTGCCCAGTCTCTGGCAGATAATGCCTCTTATGAGCTGGCGATGAACTTCATTCGTCAGACCGAGGATTCAGCGATTCTTGATGAACTGGAAAAGCTGATCCAGGAAAAGCAGAAACTGCTTCGGTGCGAGAAAGACCGCGGCGAATGATCTAAAGGAAAAAAATAAATACGTGGGCAAGCTGACCGCCTGTCCGCAGAAACAAGCCTAAAGGCCCGCATTCTGGATTTTATAACCAGGATGCTTTTTTTAATGCTCATAAAAAAATAGTTCTATACATTTTTGCCAAAAAAGGCTGGAAAATGTCAAAAAATGTACTATGAGCGCTCAAAAATGCACGGCTGAACTCATCGGATATATCATCGTATTCATACCAAGAGGCCTAGTAAAATGGGAAAGAATAATACGAAAGATATGAAAATACGACGAGAACGGCTTTTGATGCTCGGACAGAGACCGTTTCCGATCACCATCGAATGGAAGGCGATTCCGGCCCCTGTTCTGTACGTCAGGGAGGATCTGTCCCTGCATATTTCTCTTTCGCTATATGAGAAAGAAGAAGAAATTCTGTCGAGTCTGCAGTCTCGAGAAGCGGATCTTCTCTGTCAGATTGCGACGCGGATTCGAAACCGGGACTTTTCCCGTCCAATCGATCTGGGTGAGGAAAACGGGTATCCGTTCTCTGTGCGCACAATTTTCGGTTTCCCCTGTCACGAAGAAATTTTACCGGGTAAAGATTTCTGCAAGCTTGAGGAAAGCGTATACCGCATCTATACGTCCAGCCTGGACGTTTTTGACCACATCCGTACGCTCATTCGCGAAGATCTTAATGCGCGCCTGCAGATCGCCTATAAAGAAGCCTGGGCCGATTCGGCGGATCGTCTGGCAGCCGCCGGACTGGATGGACCTTTTCCCGTACTGGAGATTCATGCCGATCAGCCATGGCCGATGCAGGTCGATCTGGATCGGAAGATCGTTCAGGTGCATCCCTACGTCGTGGAATATCCCAGAGAATACATTCTCTATTCCGCGCTTTCCGCTCTGGCTCACCTGGCCTGCGAGGAAGATGAGCAGGCGTACGCGTTTTTGATGGATGAACTGCTCGAAGACTGGGAAGAAATCCGCGAGCATGGCCGCAGAGTGTCCGGCGACCGTAAGCGTTCGAAGCAGCAGTCCTCACTTTCCTGATCCTCGGATCAAGCGTTGGAAACAGAACAGCCCCGCTTTCTTTCCAGTTCGTTCTGGCAAAGAAAGCGGGGCTGTATATTTTGTATTCCGTCCGGCGGGTGTTCTTGAAGCAGCCTGTTCAAGGGAGTGTTCAAGGATGGCCCGCGTATTCAGAGCGTTTATTTGGCAGGGCGTCGATTATTTCGCGCCTTTATTGTTTTTGCGGGTGATGATGAAGAATGCGCCAAGGGCAACGAGAGCGCCGATGAACAGACCGATCATCGGGTACAGGTTCGTCTGGGTAGCTGTGTCTGCACCGCTCGATTTGGGCTGTGCCGCTTTTTCTACGTTAAACGGATCGGTGTTCCAGTTGCGTTCGATCATGCCGTCGTTAAAGCCGAGAATGATCTGTTCGGTTCCGCTGCCGGAAGCAGGCGGGTTGAAGGAAAGGATCGCGCTGATCTTGGTGTCCGGTTTCATGTTCTTCACCTGATCGGCGTTGAAGGTAACGGTATAGACTTTCTGTTTCTTATCGTTGGTGGATTCGGCAATTTCCGGTTTTACTTCGGTTCCGTCCACTTTCACGGTTTTAACGCCTGTGAGATACGTACCCTGTTCCTGGGTGAAGGTCAGAACCATTTTTTCCGGTTTGTTTTTGAGCGTCAGATTGATGGTCATCGTCTGATCGTTCTTGTTGTAGGATTCGTAGCCGGTCACTGGGTCGCAGACAAAACGGAACGCATGCTTGGATTCGTAAGGAATGGTATGAATGCCGTTGTCGACATCGGCCAGGATACGGCTGTCACCGGCAGGAGCGTTGCGGTTCAGCTTCAGGACAAACTTGATGCTTGAGGTTGCTGTCATGGCATCTACGGCACTCTGCGGGAGCGTTACGAGAACGCCGTTTGTGCTGGCAGCGGTTTTGGTGCTGGATTGGGAGCTGGACGAATTCGAAGAATCCGAAGTGCTGGAATCGGCTTTGCTTTTCGTCTGAAGTTCGGTTTTTACGCCGTCAATTTCTTTTCCGTCTACGGTAACGGTGACTTCCGGCAGACGGGCGGATTCGCTGGAGCCGGAAGTCTGATCCTTGATCAGCAGAGCTTCCGGACTGGATTCAAAGCGAACGCTGAGCGATTTTGGCTTCTGGCTGGCTTTGAGATCGAGCGTCCAGGTCGCATCCTGTGCGGAGTAATTGCTGGAAACGGAGGACCAGTCGCTGGTCAGTTCAAAATCGCAGCTCTGTTCCTGCATTTCGTCGTGGGAAGCGTCAGTCGCGTTTTTACCGGCATACACCTGGGAAGTGGTACGGATTTCTACATCCTTGCTTCCGGAATAGGCGTTGAAGGTGAAGACGACAACGTCGCCGTCGCGCAGATCCTTAAGCCGATCCGCGGAGAAGGAATACAGGTATTTTCCGTCGAGGTCCGAAGTCGTCTGATCGCGTCCGTCGATCTCGATCGCTTTGTTTGCGACCGTAATGGAAGCGGGTTCCGGATCAATTTCAGCATCGCCGCCGGCGGTCTGAACCCAGTTCAGCTGGAAGGCCAGCGATGTCGGAACTTTTTTCACGGTAAACGTGCAGGTCAGCGTGTTCTTTTCCTTGTCAAAAGCGGAGGATGTGTACTCTACAAACTCCGATTTTTCTTCCGAAGAAGAGTCGGAAGAATCCGAAGAGTCCGAGCTGGAATCGGAAGAATCCGCAGCCGGATTTTTCTCCGTCTGATTGTTCTGGATTTTTTCTACGGGAATCGGCTTGGACGGAGTACCGGACGGGCTGGTTCCCGGATCGTTTTCCCCTTTCAGCGCCTCTTCGTTTGCGGCATCTGCAGCGGAAGAATCCGTTACGGTCGAAGTTTCTTCTTCCGGTGCGGTATTCTCCTGAGCAAATAAAGGGAAGGTTCCCAGAGAAAGAGAGGCGGAGAGCAGCAGAGCTGCCAGAGAGCGGACATTAGATTTCATATCAGCAATTTTTCCTTTCTTAAACACCCGGACCAGCACAGGGCAGCGTCTTGAACAGACAGCCGGCCGCTGCGGAAGCGGGCAAATGAAAAAGCAGAGTCAGAATTCAGCCCGGGCTCTTCTCAAAAAAAGCGCGGGGCGAAAGATCTCCTGCATAGCAGGATACGGGATGCCGCGAAAGCTGTCAGTTCAAAAACAATTGCACAGCCATTTTCGCGGATTGATTCGCCCTCTATTCTACTAGCCAATTCGGGCGAAAACAAACGCATATTGAAAACGCAAACAAATGAAAGAAATGAAGCAAGCCGGGTTAAAAAGATACAGAACGCTTCAAAGAGCGTATCCGGAATGTAAGCGTCAAATAAAAGACGGGTATTTTCTCGACCGCCTCCTTGGGATAATTCCTTTATTCAAGGAGGCTTTTTCATGGAATCAATCATCCCTGCAATCGATCTCGGTATCGATTTCTCCAAAGT
>NZ_JAHDSX010000120.1:0-373 GCF_020969955.1 Allobaculum fili
GAAGGTTCAGCGCCTCTTCTGCGAGAACGGCCATCATACACAAATGCGATCTATTCCATTCAGAGCACAGAAGCATACGATTACTACAGCTCTCGAATCGTACATTGAAGATCTGCTGGCAAGCGGCTGCTATACCCTGAAGGAAATCGCTGAGCGGACTGGTGTCGGAGCTCATCTCGTTGGCGAGATTGATAAAGCCAGGCTGAGCAGGCTTTATACGGATCAGACGGAACTCGGACCAGTGCTGAAGAAACCCGATACCTGCAGTCGATATCTGGCTATCGATGAATTCAAGCTTCATAACGGCCATAAATACGCCACCCATATCATCGATCTGGAAACCGGCCATGTTCTTTGGATTGCCAGAGGCAAG
>NZ_JAHDSX010000121.1:0-372 GCF_020969955.1 Allobaculum fili
AAAGAATTCATAGAAATACTCACCAGACACAAAGACCGGCCTATGGAAGAAATCAAAGATCTGCTCAGGATAGAAGCCTGTCAGGCACCTCAGCGCCAATCTGTCTATGAGCCTCTGGCCGCACAGGCAGAGGAATACCAGGCACTCTTTGCCTAGAAAGCGAGTATGAAATGAACATTGAAGCTTACGCCAAAAGGCTGCGCCTGCCTTTTATCCGCCAGAACTATAAGGAACTGGCTGCCCAAGCGAGAGAAGATCACCTTGATTACGAAGAATTTCTGGAAAAGGTCCTCAAAGGCGAAACGATCAGCCGCAATGAAAACTGTATTCAGAAGCGGATCCAGCTGGCGCATTTCCCAAATCGGATGTCTC
>NZ_JAHDSX010000122.1:0-365 GCF_020969955.1 Allobaculum fili
CGACACGATCCCATCTCCTGTAATTCTCCAGTCGAAATGTCCGGAGTTGAGAACCTTGTAGAACAGCCAGGTTCCCGTTCCGTCATAGTACAGGCACTTGATGCGGCCCTTTGAGCGATTGGTGAAGATGAAGAGAGATTCATCGAAAGGGCTGAGCTTAAACTGATCCTGAACAAGAGCAGCGAGACCGCCCATTCCTTTTCTGAAGTCGATCGGATCTTTGGCGATATAGATATTTGTGAAGCTGAATTTTGATTCCATCTTATTTTTCCTCCTGAATGACGACTTTGAAGAACGCCAGATCTGAAAGCTCTGGCGCCTTTTTCTGTTCAAGCTTTTCTACCGATTCGACGCAATGAACCATG
>NZ_JAHDSX010000123.1:0-365 GCF_020969955.1 Allobaculum fili
TCAATAGATTTTTAGAAAAAAGTGAAAAAACTCGAATCATTCGAGATTTGACTTGAAGAGTAGAAAAAAGACCACATCACTGCTTAACGCTGATGTGGTCTGAGAAATCTTAACTTAATGACATTGTGTTTAAACCAATTTAAAAGGATGATTTTCTTGAAGGAATATCAAGATAAATCATCCCATTTACTTTATCTATCGCTCTAAATATGTTAAAATTAATACATGATGTGCCGAGCCCTTACCAGACAATCCGCAACGAGCTCCTCGAAGATCTTCATCATCAGATCAGCACCATGACGGAAGAAGAGAAAGACAAATTTATTGAGGATATGTACCTGGATCTCTATTTCGCTAAAGAAATC
>NZ_JAHDSX010000124.1:0-358 GCF_020969955.1 Allobaculum fili
ACAACCAGGGCTGCCTTCCACGGGAGATCTTTGTGAAGCTCGGATATGATCCGGCAATCATCGGGGAGAGCAGAATGTCCAACACTGCCTATCTCATCTCCCAGAGCCAGAAAAAGACCGGTGATAAAGGAGATGAATTAGCCAGACTGGAAGGCGAAGTCCGGGCATTGCGCAAAGAGCTCGATACGCTAAAAAAAATTATTGCACTGGCGAACTCGAGGAAGCCAGGTCGCTCATGATGAACAGGCCTGCTTCAAAATACGCGCTGATTCAGGATGTCATTATGGATCCGGAAAATGTCCTGACTGTGACTGAGCTGTGTGCAATGAACGGTGTCAGTCGTTCAGGTTACTACAGC
>NZ_JAHDSX010000125.1:0-357 GCF_020969955.1 Allobaculum fili
GATTTCTTTAGCGAAATAGAGATCCAGGTACATATCCTCAATAAATTTGTCTTTCTCTTCTTCCGTCATGGTGCTGATCTGATGATGAAGATCTTCGAGGAGCTCGTTGCGGATTGTCTGGTAAGGGTTCGGCACATTCATGTATTAATTTTAACATATTTAGAGCGATAGATAAAGTAAATGGGATGATTTATCTTGATATTCCTTCAAGAAAATCATCCTTTTAAATTGGTTTAAACATACTTATAAGTTCGTGGCAGAAATGCCGGCTGGGGAACAATCGACAGACCGGAAAGCAGAGAAGCCAGCTGCGAACAGTCAATTCGCATGAAGTCGGACTGGTCAGTGCTGACAGGC
>NZ_JAHDSX010000126.1:0-355 GCF_020969955.1 Allobaculum fili
GACCCCTTGAAGACGACAAGGCGATAGGCTGGAGATGGAAGCGAAGCGATTCGCGGAGTTGGCCAGTACTAATCGGTCGAAAGCTTAATCTAAGATTCGAGAAAGCTATACGCAAGAAGCCACTACGGAAACCAACGATCGCGTTAGATCGTTATATTGGAAGACTGATGTTTGTTTTTGGAAGATCCATTCGAAAAATCTAATGTATGGTGGCGATAGCCTGCAGGCTACACCCGGAAACATATCGAACCCGGCCGTTAAGCTGCAGAACGCCGACAATAGCCGCAAGGCAAAGATAGGAAGCTGCCAGACAAAATGAAATCCCCGAAGGATAAAGGAGAGATCCAATATCTTT
>NZ_JAHDSX010000127.1:0-353 GCF_020969955.1 Allobaculum fili
GAAAAAGCGCGTCACCCCCTAGGGGGTGAAGGGAGAAGGAACTGCTCTGGAAAGAGCAGTCTTCTATAACCCAAAGTGGACCAGTTTTCAATTACGCAACTGGACCAGTTTTCAATTGACAAAAACATCGCATGCTCCTAAATCGACGGACAATCGGCGGAACGGCTATTCTGAGAAGACTGTAAGGTCTTCTCAGGGCGAGCTGGATCTGCGTATTCCTCGTGAGCGCCTTGGTACATTCGAACCGCAGGCTGTTCCTAAAGGCAGTCGGGATATTTCAGATATCGAGGACAAAATACTCCGTATGTATGGCCAGGGCATGTCGCAGCGCGACATCTCCGACATCATCCAGG
>NZ_JAHDSX010000128.1:0-348 GCF_020969955.1 Allobaculum fili
CCTCTTTTATTATTTTTAATGAATTTCTCTTCGCAATTTCGATTCCTGATAGAATCGCTTTGTACCAGAGCACTGGAAAAGCACGTTACGCAAATAATTCATAATGATAATTATTTACCTTTCATGAGACTGTTTTTTTATAAGCCGCTGCCGATTCGAATAGTACCCTTGGATAGAAATTCATTACGAATAGTCTGCACATTTTGTTTAGGCCGTCAGCTTCATCAGATTGGCGAGCTCTTACAGAAAGAATCGACTTCTCTGCTCTGGTTCCTGTTTCTTTCAGAAAGGAGCTTAGACATGACCATTCAGATTCAAAAGTCCGTCTGCGCCGGACTCGATGTTCAT
>NZ_JAHDSX010000129.1:0-334 GCF_020969955.1 Allobaculum fili
GGAGGAAATGAAATGAATTTCAATCTTCAGCGTTTTGCCGATCCCGTTAAGGGCGACAAAATCATCTACCTGGTGCGTCGTTATTCCAAACGCACAGAAGAGGGCGCAGCCGTAATTGCGCTTCAGATAGAAGGCAGCCGCAGCCTTTCCAAAGACGCCGATTCCGTTGCAACAAAGGACGGAACGATCCGTGTACCAGGAGCGGGCGAATGCGAGATTTCGGTTACCTCTCTGGTAACGAATGATGACGGCATTGCGGATGATCTTACCGAAGCGATGGAGAAAAACGATCTCATGGAGATCTGGGAAGTCGACACGTCCAAAAAAGGCGTCG
>NZ_JAHDSX010000013.1:0-53055 GCF_020969955.1 Allobaculum fili
CCGGATCCGAAGTATGAAGAAAACGATGAAGAATAAAAAATACGCCAAGCGGGATCTCGAAAGGGATCCCGTTTAGCGTATCTAATATTCAGTCTCGCGTATACCCGTCGATTGTTTGACACTTACTGCGAACGTCCAAAGAAAAATGCGCGCCGCCGTAAGCCGGCAGCGCGCAAGGAGCGTCCAGTAAATGGGTTTGTGAGTACGGAATAGATGGACCGCACAAGCAGAATGCGTAGATGCAGGGCGCATGAATATGCATGTATATTATGCAATAGGCGTGCAGATAAGGAGCTGCGACTGGAATCAATGTTCCAAACGCAGGAAGAAGCGGGTATCGAGCAGGCGCTTCGCTGCGGTTCGAATCGTGTAGCTTGAAACGACTAAAGCCAGACGGACATAGCGGCGCCCCTGTTCGCCAAACGCCAGGCCTGGCGTGACCAGAATGCCGGTTTCATGAAGCAGATCTTTCGCAAACGCAAAGGAATCTTGCCATTCATCCGGAATTTTCGCCCAGACAAACATGGTGCCCTCGGGCAGCTTCAGATCCCAGCCGGCCTGAGAAAACTCGCTGACCATCAGACGCCGGCGGATCTCATACGTTTCCCGCGTTTTCGCCACGACAGGCGATCCCGTCTTCAGAGCGGTAATGCCCGCATACTGAACCGGAAGGAAAACGCCGTAGTCCATATTGGACTTCAGATTGCGATAGGCGGCGATCACATCTTCGTTGCCGCAGAGAATACCCAGTCTTGCACCGGCCATTCCATACGATTTGGAAAAGGAATTGAGTTCTACGCCGACTTCCTTCGCACCGGGATAGGACAGAAAGCTTTTCGGCTTGCTTCCATCGAAAATCAGATCGCTGTAGGCGTTATCGTAGACGACCAGAATATGATTGTCGCTCGCAAAGCGGATCAGCTTTTCAATAAACCAGTCGGGCGCGACGGCACCGGTCGGGTTGTTTGGATAGTTCACCAGCATCATTCGCGCTTTTTTGCGCTCTTCTTCACTGATTGCATCAAAGTCGATCAGATAATCGTTTTCTTCCTTGAGGGGCATGAACAGAACATCCGCCTCCGCCATGCGCGGCGCATCGAGATAGGCTGGATAGTACGGATCCGGGATTAGATAGCCATCATGCGGGTTGCAGAAGAGAAGCGGGAGATTGACCAGCGCTTCCTGCGATCCCTGAAGCAGGCAGATTTCCGATGGCTTCAGGCAGACTTCGTAATGCTCCTGATACCAGTCCTGGATCGCTTTCACCAGTTCGGGCAGGGGAGACACCGCATAGCGGTAGTTGGCAGGAACGGCTGCCTGTTCGCAAAGCGTATCGATGACGCTCTGCGCGGGCGGAATGTCCGGGGAACCCAGAGAGAAATCCAGGACTGTCATCTGTTCTTCCTGTTCAAGTCGTTCTTTTTCCGCTTTGAGTTCGGTAAAGACCGAAGTATGCAAAGCTCTCATTCGTCTGGCAAGTTTCATCCGATATTCTGGCTGGCCGATTCTGTATCTAATAGAAAAGCTCTGACCAGCTTCCTCCTTTCGCCCGCGGCTTCCCAAAAAGATTCGCAGAGAATCCTTCCAAAGCATCAGCATCCGCCTGACACAGTTCTGCAGCAGACGGCGCTTCTATGGACAGAATCTATTGTATCAAGGATTGAGAAGCCGCGTTTGACGGGCGCTGAAGAATGGAAAAAGCCGAAAAAAACAGAGCGCTTTCTCCCAAACAGAATTGCGGCGATCGCAAAAAGTCTTATTTGAATTAGAAATCTATCGTATCGATCTTTTTGAGGAAATTTATTTTTTTGGTTGCATTCAATGTCCGTACCCTGATATACTGATCAGGCATTCAGGGGTATAGTTCAATGGTAGAACAACGGTCTCCAAAACCGTTGATGTGGGTTCAACTCCTGCTACCCCTGCCATCGAAAAATACAGCTCGATCCAGACAGAACAATCTGTGGATCGAGCTTTTTTATTGCCATTCAAAAATGAAATGTATCTCCGACGCCTGAGGAAAATCCGATCCTCAGACGTTTTTTAATGGAGCGAGAACAAGAACCTGGCACCGGCTTTCTGGCAGCAAATTGTGAAAACGATTCGCAAAGAAGAAAGAGCAGACTGTCCAGGTAAGAATAAGAAAACGCAAAATGGCGCAAACGAAGAAAAGCGCAGATCGGACGGGATCTAATCCGTATACAGAACGGAATCAAAAAGTTCGTGACAAGGAATGCCGGAACGGTTCGATCAAAGGGCAGTCTGCCGGTATGAGTACTCAGGCACTCGATCGGTTCCGGGAAATTGCCTGCCAGCGCAAATCTTCAGGAAGCAATCCATGGATTCTGTGCGTTAAAAAGGCAAGTTAAATAATTAGAAAAAGCAATACATATAGATGAACTTTGGGTCGCAGAGCAGTCAATTGGCAATGTAAGCGTTGACATTCTTATTACGTGCGTAAATAATGACGATGGTCAGGTTAGTTTAAAACAGACGTTAAAACATGTATCAGTAAGCACCTTTTGTTTATACGGATTCGGCAAAGTTTACATACGAATGATATGAGTTCTGCCTTTCTATTCTCGTGATCTGCCGAAAAGTGGGGAAAGCTAACCGAGTTGCACTTTATCAATACACACAGTCCGACATCTGTCTTTTTCTGTTTACGCGAAAATTCAGCTGCATTCATGAATTTGCGTAAAGCCAGAAGAAATGCTTTATCTTCCGCTAGCTTAACATCAGAGCGATCTGCAGGTTTGGAACAAGGCGCCTGATGCTGTACACGGACGAAAACTGGAAGAGAACATTCGCTGGTCAGACAAAAAAGGCTCTCATTTGCGTCGGGCACAAATGGGAGGTGGTAAGGAGGAGGTGGCTGCAGTGCGATCTGAAAAAAAGAAGACAGTTCTGTTCCTTATTCTTTTGTTCGTATTCTGTATTTTCCCAAATCAGTCGATTCCGATCCATGGAGAAGAGTCCGTACAGATTCTGGTCGATCTGACTTCGAGTCCGGCGGATCCGGTGACGGACAGCCGTATCTCGCTTATTCAGGTAGCCCAAACGGTCAACGGGGAATATCAGCTGCTGGCTCCCTTCAATACTGGGAAAGCCGATTTTCTTCAGAACTGGTCTGAAGAAATCACAGCCGAACAAAGAGAAGCGTATGCAGAACAGCTTCAGAAACTCACCCTGGAAGCCATAAACAAGAACCAACCCGTCGTAAGGATCGAACCCTCAATACAGACAGACCGGCAAATCGGGTATTCCGATCTCCAGCCAGGCCTGTACCTGTTAACGAGCGCGCAGGGAAATATGTATAGCCTGTATCCGCCGGTCATTGTGGAAATTAAAAGCGGATCCGAAAGTCCGATTCGAATTTTTCCCAAGGTTCAGTATCCAGGCGTTTCCGTCATTAAGAAGGACGAAAGAGGTCATACCATTACCGGACTGGATTTTGAATTCCGAATTTATGCCAATCCTGAATGCACAGTTGAACTGGCCGTGCTGAAAGGCAATCCGAGAACAGGCAAAACTGATTTCTATACGCTGACTTCCAGCACCCCCGTTTATCTCAGGGAAGTCAAAGCTCCGAAAGATTACAGACTCTCCGATGCGGTCATCCCCATTCACTTTGATGGAAACCAGGTTTTCATCAACGGAACTGAACCGCTGTCCTCCACAAATTCGCCGTATGAATTTGAAATTCCTGTCGTCAACGAAAAAATCGATTTCGATATTACGACAGATGAAGACAGCTCCGAATCCAGTTCCGACAGCAGTTCTTCCAGTTCAAGCTCGGATGACAGTTCTAAGAGTTCAGGGTCTTCCGATTCCTCTTCCGACTCAAACAAATTAACCAGCACGAGCAATTCAAATTCCTCTCATGACCCGTCGCACAGAGGCAATGGTCTGAATACAGCTGCAGAAATGGGTATTCGGTATCTGCTGATGATTTTTGCGGCTGCAATACTGGGTCTGATTGGATTGACGGCTATTACAAAAGCCGACAAAAGAAAGAAATAATAATACATTTTCAAATACTAAATGATAAGAGGATTTAGAAATGAAAAGACTATTTAAAGGTATTGCAGCAGCCGGTTTATCATTGATGATGCTTGCGGGCAATACAATGCAAATGTTTGCGGATGAAATAATACCACCGCAGACGCCTCAAAAAACGACAGAAGGCGTAAGTATCGTAACTACTGAGCTAGACAACCCAGGCTCTCCTAACAGGAAGTTTGACGTTCTCATCACCATTCCTGAAGGATTTGACGGAAATGTCATTAAGGTCTATCCTTTGGAAAATATCCCCACGGTCCACGCTCAGCCTAGCGATAAAAGGGATGTCCACGTGAAGATCGTCAATGAATCAGGGAAGGACTATTACTATGTAGATAAAAGCCTTCAAGTTGAAGTTCCTGCTCAGAATCTGGACGAGCCTAGAGAAACGGTTTACCGTCCTAACAATCAGGCTTTGATAGCATTAGGACTTGATGAGTATGCGTCGTCAAGGGACCTGGCTGACGCAGCTGTCGGATCTCTACTGAAGGAACAAGGATATGGTACAGGGACAGAGCTTACGGCAGCTCAGATCTGTGTTGAATACTTGGACGATTACTATTTAGATTATTACAACAATACGTTCAAGGATCCTGAGGCACCACAGGCATCTTCCCTTAGTGAGGTAAGCTATGAGTATCGTCAGGCTCTCTTTAACGATATGGCCTATAGCGATGTCAATGGCAACTGGGTTGAAGTCCCAACACAAATCCGCCCGGATAGATGTAGCAACGACCGTGAGTCAAATGAAGAGGTTAACAAGCTTAGTTACTACCATGCTTATAAGGATCTGCTTCTCTTGAACAAATTTCCTCTTTTAAATTACCAGGACACTGCGAGCGACGAGTATCTCGGTTTCAACGCTTTTCTAAATCAGCATGTATTTGCGGAGAATGGATTTGACCTCGAAAAACGGGTTCTGGGTACTGCCGCTAACTGCTACCAGAATCATGTCTTTTATTCCGATATGAGTTTCACGCTGGCTCTGGATGGCGTCAAACCAGAAGAAAAGACTTCTGAACCGGATTTGGTTAAGAAAATCACTGATGGCGATAAAATTATCATCGATGAGGGAGAGAATGCTGGGGACTATGCCACTGTCGATGCCGATGGTAGGGTGAAATTCGCTCTGACTTCTCATGTTGGTCAAGATCTTGCAGAAGTAATTAAGCCAAAAGAAGTTTTACCTCCTGGAACACCCGCGGGCGAAACTGTTGAAGACAAGTATGAAACGGTTGGAACCTATTCTTTCTGCTTTGTCGATAATCTGGACGAAGAACTAATTTTAGATAGAGATTCTATTAAGGTTTCAGTAAATGGAGCAGAGATTGAGCTTCCTGAGAGCGCTATTGAAATTGTTTCGCCTCTGACGGAAGGCGATTATGCTGGACGTACACAGATTAAAGTATCTGTGGATCTTGTTAGTCTGTTTTATCAAGGCATTTTCGAATACGAAGATTTTGGTAAAGCTCCGATTGTGATGACTTACACGGCGAAAGTGAAAGACTCTGCAAATGTAAACCCCGGTGATATGTATAACACGGCCTGGGTTGAATATCAGGACAAGCAAACTCAGCCCGATGATGTCGAAGTGGATACATTCGGTATTAAAGTCTTCAAATACGATCAGACCTCAAACAAGGGACTGCAAGGTGCTGAATTTGAACTGACCTATACAGATGATGAAGGTAATACGGTTGTACTCAAAGCTGTATCTAATGCCGAAGGTTACGTTGAATTTAAAGGTCTGAAGGCCGGCGATTATAAGCTCGTGGAAACGAAAGCTCCAGCTGGATACGTTAAATCCGACAAGTCTTTACCAATTAAAGTAAACAAAGATACTGATGATGATACGTATTATGTCAACGTAGAATTCGCAAACGCTCCTGAAGTTCATACCGGTGGAAGCGGAACCGTGCTCTTCACCCTGGGCGGCGGCGCTCTGCTGGTAATCGGTGCTGCGACGTATCTGATTTCAAAAAAACGTCAGGAAAACTAATCCCTATTTTCTGAACATCTGTTCAGACAAAACGAATACCTGAACAGGCGGCAGGCAGGATCGCTCATCCTGTCGCCGCCTTTTTCTATATCCAGAATTTGTCTTAAAAAGAGGTAGTATGCGCCATAAGAAGAATAAAACGAAAAAGAAGCAATCCCGTTTCGGACTGATCCTTGCTCTTCTCATCATGCTTGGCGGTGCGGGTCTGATTTTCTATCCTTCCATCAGCGATATGGTAGTGAACTATCAGCTCAGCAGAAACATCGACCAGTACAATATCGGACTCGAAGGGGTAGAAGAAAACTTCGATGAAGAGTGGCGGCTGGCGGAAGAATACAACGAGTATCTGGCTACCAAAGATCTGCAGCTGACGTGCAGTCCCAAAGAGCGGGAGTATGTCGAAACTTTGCTGAATCCGCTGGGAAGCGGAATGATCGGATCGATTCAAATTCCGAAAATCGGGGTCAATATTCCGATATATTACGGAACCGAGGAACAGCAGCTCCAGGCGGGTGCCGGATTCTGGATGGGATCGTCTCTGCCTACGGGAGGTCCGAGCACACACACCGTTCTCACGGCTCATACCGGACTGGTTCGCGCCAAGCTGTTTACGGACATTGACAAGCTGAAAAACGGAGATCAGTTTTTCATCCGTGTGCTGGACCAAACGCTTGCGTATGAGGTAGATCAGCGGCTGATTGTCGATCCGGATGAAATGGAACCGATGTACATTCAGCCCGGAGAAGATCTGGTCACGCTCTATACGTGCTATCCGTACGGAGTGAATACGCAGCGTCTTCTGGTAAGAGGTCATCGAATCCCGTATGAAGAAGAACCAGAGAATTCGGAAAATCTCGCCGAAAAACTGCTGAAGAACTACTGGATCTGGATCCTTGTCGTTCTTCTTCTTCTCTTCCTTCTTCTGTGGTGGCTGCTGCATCGACACAGAAAGAAGAAGAAAACAAAATCGCAAAAGGAAATGGATGGCGAGAAGACAGATGACGGGAAGACTGGCGAAATCGGTGGCTAAGATAGAGCTGTCCATCCCAGGCTCTCCTTCTTGAACCTGGCCTTCTGATTTCTGACGGATGGTGTCTATCCTGCGCAAGGGGTATGCGATTTTCTCATGCATTTCCAAGCGGAATTCGAAGTCTGCAGAGTACGCTCAGTTCAGCCCTGAATCAAAGGGAAGGCTTGCAGAAGGGATCGGAACGAATTCCCGTCGGCAGCAGGAGAGGAGACAGACTATGGATGAAACGATGGCACTGCTTCAGATCGAAAAGATGAAAGGCAGAAAATACGAATATCAGGGAGATGATCCGGATTTCCATGGGGAAAGCGGAGAATTCGAATGGCTCGATGATATGAACTGCTGCGCGCCGACGGACGCGGTGCTCTTTGCCTTTCAGTGCAAAGGCCAACGCAAAGTGATGACCGCCGCCCAGTTCCTTGAATTTGTTAAAGCGTGCAAAGTGGTAGAGGAATAAATTTCTGAGTCAGAAAAAATGCACCCGGATTTCGGATCATCCGGGTGCATGCTTTATACAAATCGCTGCAGGAATCGATGGTGTCCAGTCTGCAAAGGCCATCGCGAATTCGTCCGCGTTTTCGGTTTTTCGTTTTTTGGCTTTCAGTAGAAGCCTGTCCGGTCCGTCGACAGTCGTGGATCTGGATCGATTTACAAATCAGCAAGGCGAATCTTTTGTGTTCTGGTAACTTCCCGCAAGGGAAGGCCGCCAAAGGGCAGAAGGTTCGCCTTTTCTCTGCCAAAAAGGAGCGATTTCTCGTTTGGGTGTCTTTTCGCGAAGCGGCGGGTTATGACGAATCTCCTGGCTTTTGATCTTGGTAAAAGAGGAAGGCGGGAATGGAAAGGGGTAAAGGTTCCGGCCATGGAAGCCATCCGTAACGGATAGTCGGATTCGGATTTAAGGGTACTTCTTTTCGAAGAAGAAAACAAAAGAAGCGAATATCGGAAGACCGGAATTCCGACTGGGAAAAATGGATACGAAGAGACGGAAGCGCGGTGAGTGCTTTTGCCGCTTCAAGCGTTTATTCCAGACGGACTCTGGATCTGCCTTTCTGCCGGACGATTGTGCGGAGAGGCTTCTTTATGAAGCTGCCCGTTCAAACTGCGGCTCAGAATTTTTCCTTTTAAGGATCGTTTGATCCAGCGGGCACAAAATCCGAAGAAAGAGAGCCCTGACGGTAGGACGGATGGTCGTCTTGCGTTCCCTGGCTCGCTTGTCGAATCCAGGATCGATTCCTTTCTCTTTTGCTGGGGGAGGATTCCGTTTCAGAGCCTGAAAAAGGCCATAAAAAATCCGGAGTCGAAACTCCGGATTGGGGGTCAGAGAAATTTTAGTTCTGTGCGGGCTGAACGAGTTCGTCGGCCAGTTTCTGACGGTTCTGCTCGATGAGAGCCGGCAGTCTGGTTCGTGTATAGCGCAGGAACAGGATACCGGTTGTAACGGCGGCCACAACATCCGCAATCGGTTCGGCCAGGAAAACCGCAAAGACTTTGTCGCTCATGCAAAACGGCAGGATGTAGATCAGCGGCAGAAGCAGAATGATCTTACGATAAACCGCAAGGAAGAGAGACGTCTTCGCATTGCCCAGCGCGATGAACGTCTGCTGACAGGCGATCTGCATACCGAACAGGCAGACACCTGCGATGTAAATGCGCAGCGACCATTCGGTGTACTTAATGAGTTCGGGATCGGGTGTGAAGAAGGAAGCAAAGGCACCCGGGAACAGTTCGCAAAGCGCCCATAAGCCAAAGGAGTAAATCAGCGAGCTGATCAGCAGAATCTTGAACGTCTTTTTGATGCGATCCAGATTGGCGGCACCGAAGTTGTAGGAAATGATCGGCTGCGACCCCTGGGTAAGGCCCTGGAGCGGAAGCATCGCAAACTGCATGATGCTCGCCAGAATCGTCATCGATCCGACAGCCAGGTCGCCGCCGTAGCGCTGGAGGGATGTGTTAAAGGCGAGGGTGATGAAGCTTTCGGTGATCATCATGACAAACGGGGAAAGACCAAGCGCCAGGCAGGGGAGAATGAGCTTCCAGTTCAGACGGATCAGCGAAGGGGAAAGACGAAGCGCGGAACGTTTCGAACTCAGAAACCAGAGAACGAAAATCGCCGAGCAGGCCTGGGAAATGACGGTCGCAATCGCGGCACCGCGTACGCCCAGTCCGAAGACGAAAATGAGAATCGGGTCAAGAACAATGTTGAGAATTGCGCCGATCAGTACGGTGGCCATACCCCAGGATGCGTAGCCCTGTGTGTTGATAAACGCGTTCATGCCCAGGGCAACCTGAACAAAAATGGTACCGGCCGCATAAATCTGCATGTACGCCCAGGCATAGGGGATTGTCTGTTCGCTTGCGCCAAAGGACATAAGCAGATCCCGGCCGAAAACTTCGGTAATGACCGTGAGAACGAGGGCAAGAAGAATGAGCAGGGCCAGAGAGCTGTTCATGATTTTCTGCGCGGTTTTATTGTCTTTCTGGCCCATGAAAACCGCGGCGCGCGGAGCGGCACCCATGCAGACCAGATACGCGAAGGCACTGATCGCCGTAATGAGAGGCATAGTGACGCCGACGCCGGTCAGCGCCGCCTGACCGCTACCGGGAATGTGACCGATATACATGCGGTCGACGATGTTATAGAGAACGTTGACGATCTGTGCGAGGATGCACGGAACCGCCAGATTAAAGAGAAGACGTCCGACAGGGGCGGTCCCCAGATCGGTCTGACTGCTCTTGGATTTGAACATGGAAAACCATCCTTTCTAAACAAAATCAGAACTTATTATGGCACAAACCGTTATTTTCGGTGCAAAAGGAATATAGTCAGCTTTTTGCCCGTTTTCTCACGCGCTTTTTTGAGCGGAACCGACAAATTCCACAGGCAGGGAATATGATGGCAGGGCAGGATCGGTAAAAAAGAGAGGAAAAGCGGATACTTTCGGGGCTTTTTTGCGCACTGTACGTCCCGGTATTCCGTTTTGGCCGCTTTCTTACACCGGATTTCTTATGGCATTTTCTTCCGCTTTTTATGGCCTGCGGCTTTGCGTACAGGCCGCTTTGAGCGACTGGAACGGTTCGCAGTATGGGCCCCGCCTTTTCTTGCGCCCTTGATTTTGCGAAAATAAAAGCACTTTTGAAAATTCAGCAGGTTCTGACCGGAAGGTGTTCTGGATATTCTCCTGTCTGCAAACCTGCCAGACCCGTCTTTCCCCTGTATTTACCTATATTTATTTTATTTCCCGTTGTGTTCAGCGTTCTGAAACGAACGGAGAAAGGAGAACATTTATGGAATCCGCACTGTCCGAAAAGGCCAGACCCAGATCGCACAGGCCAGGCTGGCTGAAAAAACTGGAGGCGCCTTTTCTGAATATAAAAAACGTCTCCGCAAGAGCGGCGGTGATCACGCTGCTGGTCGCCTCGCTGGCGTGGCTCGTTACCTGGATCGTGATCGGGCTTTTCCCTCTTGGGGAGGCGAGCCTGTGTACGAACGACGGGTACGCGCAGTACATGCCGTTTCTGTCCGAATTCTGGAGCATATTTCGAGAAGGCGGCTCAGTCTTCTATTCGTGGAACGGAGGTCTTGGCGGAAACTTCTTTCTGACCATAGCCTATTACCTGATGAGCCCCTTTACCTTCGTGGCGCTTCTGTTCGACCGTACGCAGATTCCGTTCGCAGCCAATCTGATTATCGTTTTGAAAAACATTCTGGTCTGCACGCTGATGGCCTGGTACTTGCCGACACGAAAAGGCGCTTCGAAAAAAGCAATGCCCGCAGCTGCCTGCGCGATCACGTACGGATTTGGCTTTTATTTCATGGGCTATGCGGTCAACTTCATGTGGATGGATTCGAGCGCACTGCTTCCGTTAATGCTTTATGGCATGGAACGGCTCGATACCAGAAAAGGCCGTGCAGCGTATCTGTTCTCGCTGGCGGCGGCTATTTTCATGAACTTTTACATGGGCGCCATTCTCTGCATCTTTCTGGCGCTGTATGAAGTCGTGCTCGTCATGCGCTTTAAAAACCGGCGCTGGGTGCTGATTATCTGGTTCGCGCTCTGTTCGCTCTGCGCCGCGCTGCTGGCTTCACTCGTTTTGCTTCCGGTCATCGAGGGCATGCTTATGGACAACGTTTCACGCATGTCACCGCCGGATTTTGAATTTTTCAATGACTGGGCGTATTTCTTTTCCCGGCTTCTGCCGGATGCGAATATTGTCCGCATTACCCACAATCGCGGGGCGATCAACTTGTACATGGGTTCGGCCTGCCTGATGTTCTGCCTCGTTTTCCTCTTTCAGAAATCGATTTCCTGGCGGACGCGTCTCGGCCTTTCGGGCCTTTGCCTGCTTTACGTGGCCGCAACACAGTGCAGCTGGCTGAACTACGCCTTTCATGGCTTTTACATGCAGAGGCAGGTGCCAAACCGCTTCGGCTTTCTTGTCGGCTTTCTGTCCTGCCTGATGATGTATGACGGACTGGTTCGAATACGCAAAACGAAGCTTTCGGTTCTGATCGGCTGCGGCGTAACGGCCGCCATCGCCTTTTCGGGTGTCGTCTGGCTTTCCCAGACTTCGAATACCTGGATTGCGCCGGCACTTGTCGGCTGCCTGCTCTGCTTTACACTGGCGGCCGGCTTTCATCGCCAGGTGCTGCTTTCGTGGCTCATTCTGGCCGAAAGCTTTGGCTGTCTGGCCCAGTGCGCGCCGGGCGATCTGTCCAGCTCGTTTACGAATATGAAGCCGGATCTGGAAGCGGCGCAGTTTACGGGAACCGGCCGTTCGGACATTCTTTGCAGCGACATCGTAAACGCGCCCGCCCTGTACGGCTTTCGCGGCGTATCTTCCTTTAACTCCGTCATCAATCCGGATACCGCGTCGATTTTAGGCAAGCTCGGCTATGCAAGCGGCGAAAACTACTACCGCGTCTATGGTCATACGTCCATCAGCGATCTCATTCTTGGCGTCGATCTGTATGCGACCGACGAGCACGAACAGCTGCCCGAACCGTTTGTTGAAGTGGCAAGGGTGGATGATCTCGTCCTCTGGAAGTCGCCGTATGCCACGCCGATTGGCAGTACGATTTTTGACGGCATCGACGCGCTCGATGCATCCAATAAATTTACCAATCTCAATACCCTGATGCCCGACAGCTTCACGCCGCTCGATGTAAAGGCGTCGATTGAAACCGACGCGAAGACGGATGGAGAATTCACCGAGTCTGGCACCTGCATGATTGAAGATATCGAAGACGGGGATGTGACGACCGTCAAGCTGGCGCCGTTTCGCGGCACTCAGGTGTACGTGTATGGAACGCTTGGCGGTTCTGGCAAGTTCAAGGTGTTCAAAAACGATCAGCTCGTTCACGAAGATAAATACGACGGCGAAGTCGTTTACGTCGGCGATGTGGCCGAAAACGATTTTGTCGAACTGCAGTTTACAGCGGATTCGGATCGTGACTCGCAGACGCTGACGCTGTATGCGGCGTCGATGAACGAGGATGCGGTCGAACGGGCGGTGGAACGTCTGAATACGAACGGACTCAAGGATCAGTCCGTGGAAGCGACCCGCGTGACGGGAAATTACGAGGCCCAGAAGGAATGCGATATGGTGTTTACCATTCCGTACGATCCAGGCTGGAAGGCGACCGTCAACGGACAGAGCGTACCTTGTGACAGCTTCATGAACGGCTTTCTGAAAATTCATCTGCCCGCGGGTCTGAATCAGATTGAACTGACGTATCAGCCGCAGGGACTCAAATCCGGTCTGCTTGGTACGGCTGGCGGCATTATCTATGCGGTCCTGATCTTAAAAATGAAAGACGACAAGCCGTACCCGGAGGATGAAGACGACCCCCATAAGAAGAAAAAGCGCCGCCGGCCGCTGCGCAAAAAGAAAGTCTCCAGGGAAGAGGAACTCGAAACCGAAGGTTCAGCGGCGGACGACAGCGACGAAGTGGGAAATCAGACGGTTTCGAAAGTCGTAGAAGAAGATTTCGAACGCCTGCCGCAGACCGAATGTGCCGGACAGGATCCGATCCCGTCCGCGTTTGAAGAACCAAAACCAGAGACGAAACCCAAGACTGCCGAAGCACCGGTGGAAAAATCGAAAGCTGCCCCAGACCGGGAAAAGGCGGCTTCGAATAATTCGAATAAAGAGAAAGAAAAAACAAAAGACAAAGCGGCCAAATCCGATCTCGAGTCTTCGGATTCGATCCAGACCCCAGCAGCCTCTGAAGCTGCCGGACCGTCTGAATCCGACGGTACCCCGGCTTCCATGACGCGTGTTCGACTCAGAACGGTTGACCTCAAGGCTCTGGAATCGCAGCTTCCCGAAGATCTGAAAAAAGGCCAGCAGCTGGCCAGCACGGTTCTCTATCAGCCCAAATCCAAACGGGTTCGCTATGAGCAGCGCGCTAATCGGCGAAGCGGGTCGCCGGTCGCAGATTCGAAAGCATCTTCGAAAACGGCAGAGCCGTTCAAAGACGCTTAAGGTCCGCCAACGCAAAAAAAGCCAGGTTTCGAAATTACGCCAGAGATGGTCTGAATTGCTTCGTTCGAGATCGAATTGAAAGAAGCATGCGCTCAGGCGCGTTTCTTTCTGGCTTTACACAAATCCAAAATCGAATTCCTTCACGCAAAAATGCTGCAGTCCGCGTGATCCACTTAAGGGATCCGCAGGGACTGCAGCATTTTTCTCTGGAAAGCAAAAGGGGAAACAGTGCAGATCAGGCCGGTTTGCGCTGGGACTTTCGTTCGGTTTTACCGGAAAACTCCGTCATTCCTATCCAGTGTCCGCCTCGCTTTATGGAGCGGGATGGTACTGGTTGGTATCGGGATCGTGACCGGAAAAGCCGGTTTCAGGCAGACTGTCGATCGCCTGTATCGTCTGCTCGTCGAGTTCGAAATCAAAGACGTCGAGATTGGCTTTCATCCGTTCAAAATGGGCCGATTTGGGCAGCGGGAGAATGCCGTTCTGCAGTTCAAAACGCAGGCAGATCTGGGCGGTGGACTTGCCGGTTTTCTTGGCGATTTCTTCGAGTTCTTCCAGCTTTAAAACGCGCTGGCGGCCAAGGGGCGACCATGCCTGGACGACGATGTTATGTGCCTGGCAGTATTTCGTCACTTCGGGCTGGAGATAGCCAGGATGGTATTCGATCTGGTTGACCATGGGGGTCACTTCCATATCCATGAGCGGTTCGAGATGGTGAACGAGGAAATTGGATACGCCGATGGCACGGACTTTGCCCGCTTTGTACAGATCGATCATGGCCGACCAGGTTTCCCGGTTAAGGGCGATCCAGTCTTTGCCGAATTCGTGTTCGCACGCCGGCCAGTGGACGAGATACAGATCGAGATAGTCCAGACCGAGATCGTGCAGACTCTGGTTGCAGGCGGCGATGACATCGTCGTAGTGTCTGGCTTCGGGCGGGCATTTGGAGGTAATGCGAAGATCTTCGCGCGCAATGGATGTCTGGGCGAGGGCCTCTCCGATTTCCGCTTCGTTTTTGTACATCGCGGCAGTGTCGATCAGGCGATAGCCCGCATTCAGGGCTTCGAGCACGATATCCGCTGTGGAGACGCCGGCCACTTTCCAGGTGCCAAAGCCAGTGGAAGGAAGCACGACGCCGTTGGAGAGCGTAAAGGTTCTGAGATTGGAGGCTTCGTTTTTACAGTCGTTTGGATACATAGTCTTTTCTCCATATTCTGCCGCCGCATCCGGTTTCCGTTCGGTTTACTGTCCTTTGAACGCACGATGCCGAAGGGCATCTTGGGCTCCTGCCCTGCGCATAAGACGAAAGGTCAGAGAGTGCGGCCTGTTTTTCTTCAGTATACCAATCGGCTTCCGTATTGTTTTTTGAAGCGAATTTGAAAACGAAAACCGCTTTCTCCGACGAAAAAACCGACCCGCTCGTTTTGGAATATCGAGCGGGCCGGTTTTCGGCTGCCGTGTTTAGAGCAGGTCGGTGTTTATCGCAAGACTGTGTTTCGGTCGCTGCTCGCAAAACCGTGATTGAAGCGTGCAGGCAGAATGCGAAATGTAGGGTTAAGCCGCCGCGGTCTGTGCCTTCTGTGCGGCGAGAAGCCGGCGGGCGGGCCGTTTGATCAGCAGAGCGCCGATCAGAAGGACTGCGGCGGAGCCTAAAGAAATCGGGAAGATGGCCAGAATGGTCATGAACGTATGCGAGAGCGGGAAGACAAACAGAATCCAGAGAATGCGAACGACACATACGCCCAGCGTCGTCAGTACGGCAGGAAGAACCGAAATGCCAAAGCCGCGCAAATAGCCGGAAATGACTTCGTACTGAATGGAGAAAAAGTAGCTGCACATCAGAGTGACCAGACGCAGGTAGCCGTTTTCGATGACTTCCGGATTCGAGTTGAACAGGGAAAGCAGCGGCTTGCCAAAGGCGATGACGCAAAACGAACAGCACATGGTCACGATCAGCCCTTCGATCAGACACGTCTTCAGCACCTTTTCGCAGCGATGAATTTTGCCGGCGCCGTAGTTCTGACCGGTAAAGGTCGTGCACGCCTGACCGAACGAGTTGATGACGTTGTAGACGACCATTTCGATATTGAGCGCGGCGCTGCTCGACGCCATGACGATCGTGCCCAGCGAGTTGAAGCCGGACTGAATGACGACGTTGGCAATGGAGAAGACGGAAGACTGAATGCCCGAAGGAATGCCGATCTGCAAAATCCAGGTGACCGTTTCGCGATCAAACGGCTTGTGAAACAGCTCTTTCCACGTGATGAGATGCTGCTTCATCAGAATACCGAACAAAATGAAGGAGCTGATCAGGTTGGAAGCCACGGTGGCGATCGCTACGCCATCGACGTTCATGCCAAAGACGATGACGAAGAGCAGGTTGAGCAGAACATTGATCACGCCTGAAGCGGCCAGCGCGATCAGCGGAATCTGCGGCTGACCGATACCGCGGAAAATGGCGGCTTCAAAGTTGTAGAGCAGAATGACCGGCAGACCGCCCAGATAAATTTTCAGATACAGTTCAGCCAGCGGGAAAACTTCCGCCGGAACGCCCATGAGCGAGAGCGCCCAGGAGGCGATCAGCTCGCCGATCAGGCAGAGAAAGAGACCGCCGCCAATGGCGAGCCATAAGGAAGAACGGGCCGCCGTGCGCACCTGTTCGAATTTCCGGGATCCGACGCAGTTGGCAATGACGACATTGCTTCCCAGCGAAATGCCGATAAACAGATTGACGATCAGAGAAATGAGGGACGCGCAGGCGCCGACGGCGGCCATGCAGTGGGCACCCATTTCTCCAGTAAACTGACCGACGACCGCGACATCGGCCGCGTTGAACAGCTGCTGCAGTATGCCGGTAAAGGCCAGCGGCATCGCAAAAAGCAGAATCTTATCCCACAGTGAGCCGGACGTCAGATCCATGGCTGTTCTGTCTTTCTTTCGGTGTAAAAATCGCATCGGTTTTCTCCTCTCTTTACTTTTTTCTTCTTATGTCCTGCCTTATGCAGAGATTTGGCGAACGATCCCGTTTTGACGCTTTCGGCCCGGCTGTCCGGTCCATAGAACGGCCGCAGGGGAATGTTCGATACGATGGGAATGGTATTCCTCGAAAAGCGAGTTGGGAAAAGATTTCCCGTGAAAAACAGGGAAGAAAGGTGTAAACGCTTACGGTATAACATTCAAAAACTTATACCGTATATGAATAGGAATAGTTCTCTCTTTTCCAGACGATTTGTCTGGAGCGTTCGAATGGGTATGGAGCGTCAAAAAATCGAATCGTTTCCGGCTTTTCACCTTTCGCTGCCATGGGATCGGGGAATTGCCCTGCAACCGCCTGCGGGCAGTAAAAAAACTTTAAGAAAAAAAGAAAGCCTTTATACTGTTAATGGTCTGCACTGACTGCAGCTCAAAAAGGAGATATTACATGAGTGCGAAAGTTGTTGTCGGCACCCAGTGGGGTGACGAGGGAAAAGGAAAAATTGTGGATGTACTCGCCGATAAAGCGGACATGGTCGTTCGGTTTCAGGGCGGGGACAACGCCGGCCATACCGTTGTGGTCAATGGCAAGAAACACGTTCTTCATCTGCTGCCCAGCGGCGTTTTAAGAGAAGATGCCGCCTGCATCATTGGCCCGGGCGTCGTATGCAATCCGTTTGTGCTGCTCAAGGAAATGGAAACGCTCGAAAAGAGCGGGCTTTCCACCAGCCATATCCGGATTTCCGACCGAGCCCAGATCCTGATGCCGTATCACTGCTACCAGGATGAACTCGAAGAAGCCGCTGCCTCCAATAAAATTGGAACCACCAAGCGCGGAATCGGCCCGTGCTATCAGGATAAATACGCCCGCAAGGGCATTCGCTACCACGAATTCATCGATTTCGACACGTTCGAAAAGCGTCTTCGTGAAAATGTAGCCATGAAAAACAAGCTGTTCACCGCCGTATACGGCGGCAAGCCGATGGACGCGGATGAAATGGTGGAACAGTTCCGCCAGATTTACGACCGCATCGTGCCGATGATCGTAGAAAGCACGCATCTGGTCAACGAAGCGATCGATGAAGGAAAAGAAGTTCTGTTTGAAGGCGCACAGGCTGCCATGCTCGATATCAACTACGGAACGTATCCGTACGTTACCTCGTCCTCGCCAACTTCGGCCGGCGTTACCGTCGGTGCCGGTGTTGCGCCTAGCCGCCTCGACCAGGTGATCGGTGTCGTTAAAGCGTATTCGACCCGCGTCGGCGAAGGTCCGTTCGTTACGGAACTCGAAGACGAAACCGGCGAATGGCTGCGCAAGAACGGCTTTGAATACGGCGCCACAACCGGACGTCCCCGCCGCTGCGGCTGGCTCGACCTGGTTGTCGTTCGTCACGCCAACATGATCAACGGTCTGACCGATATCGTTCTGACCAAGCTCGATGTTCTCGACGGTCTCGATGAAATTAAGGTGTGCACCGGCTACGAAATCGACGGCAGGCTCCAGAACTACGTACCGTCCGATCAGGCGGATGTAGCCAGAGCCAAACCGGTTTACACGACATTGCCGGGCTGGAAGGAAGACATCACAAAAATGCGTACGTGGGATGAGCTTCCCGAAAACGCGAAGAAGTACGTCGAGTTCATTGAAGAATTCACTGGCGTACCCGTTTCGATGGTTTCCGTCGGACCGGACCGTGAAAACAATATTGCCCATAACGATCGCTTAGATTAACGATCGTCCTGTCCGGTTTTTACAGGAAAATTGCCGCATCGCGCATATTTTCCCAAACCAGAAGAAATTTAAGAAATACAGAGAGCGATCGAACGCTCTGCCCAGACACGTATGGCGCAGACGGTTTTGATCGCTCTTTTTGTTTTTGGCCCGCTTCCATTCTGGATTGGACACAATTGCCGGCGATTTGCAGAAAGCGGTTTCGGGATCGTCCCTTTTGCTTACAATGGAGATAACAGCTTTACCGTTTAATCCAAAGAAAAGAGAAAAAAGACGATGAGAAAAACAAGATGGAAAAACACCATGGCTCTGCTGGTATCTGCCTCCATGGCCATGACGCCGGTCCTTTCGACCGCTTCGCCGATTCTGGCCAATACGCCAGAGAGTACGCAGGAAACGACGAGTCCTGCCGAAGTCAGCGATCTGCGCAAACTGGTCAATCCGGTTTTGCAGGAATATACGCCGGCCGCGCAAAGCGGAACGTGGAAACTGAGCAGTGACACCATGCTGGCGATCAGCGCCAGACAGGATCTGATTGATAACACCCAGCTTTCTGATATGGTGCGGCTGATCAGTTCGGAAATGAAAGACAAGGGATTAAGCAGCGATTTCGTACCGGTTCGCTATTTGCCGGCCGATGCCGCCGATCCAAACGGAATTCTGATCGATCTGGCTGATTCGGTGACTGAAGACTCAAGCAGTCCGGAAGCGTACCGCATCGAAATCAGCGCAGCCGGCATTCATCTCACCGGGGCAAGTGAGAAAGCCGTACTGCATGGCCTGCACACGATTGAAGCGCTTTTGCTGCAGGGGGGCGTTCCGTATGGAACGATCGTGGACTATCCGACGATGAACGAACGGCGCATTCATGTCGACTGCGCCCGCAAATACATTTCCAAGGACTGGTTCATTCGACTGATCCACGAAATGTCCTGGAACAAAATGAACGCGCTCCAGATGCATTTCTCCGAAAACCTCGGATTCCGCATCGAGTGCGAAACCGATCCGTCGATCGTGTCGGATCAGTATCTGACCAAAGCCGAAGTCCGTGAAATTCTTGCGGAAGCGAAAAAGTACGGCATTAATGTCATTCCGTCCTTCGACTCCCCGGGTCACGTGGACCAGATTCTGAAATCCCATCCGGAATATGGTCAGGTTTCCAGCAGCGGTTCGCATTACGCCTCCGGTCTGGACATCACCAACCCGGAAGCCATCGCCTACATCCGCTCGCTGTATGCCGAATACTGCGAACTGTTTGAAGGCTGCACCGATTTCCACATCGGCGGCGACGAATACATGGAATTTGACCGCGCGCCGTTTACGACGCAGTACCAGTCGGTACTCAACGCCTACGCCGTGGAAAAATACGGGGCAGGCTACACATGGAAAGACACGGTTTCCGGCTACATTAACGAGCTGGCGGAATTCGTTCATGAAAAAGGCTTTACGCCGCGCATCTGGAACGACGGCATTTACTATGGTCATTCCAGCGTATCCGGCCGTCAGAAAATCGAAATGCACGACTACATCGGCATCGACTTCTGGTCGCAGATGGGCTGGAACCCGTCGATCGCCAAACTGTCGGCCTTCATCGAAATGGGTCACAAGAAAATTTACAACATCAACTCCAGCTACTTTTATTACGTACTGCGCGGTTCCAAACCGACAGATGGACGTGAGCAGCATTCCTTTGACAACCTCAACCCGGATCAGCTGATTTACAACGAATGGACGCCGGGCAAATTCTCCGCCAATACGATCGCAGACGATTCCGAAGTGATTGCCGGTGCCGCCATCGGCATCTGGTGCGACGTGCCGGATCTGGTCGACGAAGACGTCATTATGGACGATATCCTCTCGCCAATGCGCGCCCTGGCTTCCAAGTCGTGGAATACGCAGTCCAATACGATTTTGCCGTTTGCCGAACACCAGACGCTTGAAGAAACGCTCGGTCACGGCGGCGCCTGGACGAAAGGCACCAAGCTGCCCGAAGCCCCAGCCGTTCTGCCGGCGGAAAATCTGGGCTCCGTACTGATTCACTATCAGGATGAAAACGGACAGAAAATCGCCGAAGACCGTACGCTTTACGATACGATCGGCACTTCGTATTCGATTGAACCGGCGGATGTGTACGGCTATCGCTGCACGCAGGAAGCCGTAACGGGAGCGTATGCCGAAGACCGCAAAGAAATTACCTTTGTTTACAGTCTGTACACCGACTGGTCCGAACTGGATGCACTGCTGGCTCATCCCTATACACAGAGTGACGTTCTGCCCGACGGATGGAGCGCCTATAAAGACGCGCTCGATGCAGCCAGTGCGCTTAAAGCCGCCGGTCCGGCGCACCAGAGTGAAGTCGATGCGGCCTATACAGCTTTGAAGACCGCCCAGGACGAACTCGTTTCGATGAACCGCTACGTTCTCTGGATCGAAGATCAGCATCCCGTCGAGGAAAGCAGCGTTACCCAGGGCTGGTCTGCCTACAGTGCGGCCCTCGAACAGGCCCGTACGATTCTGAACAAAGCGGACGCAACGACCAAGGAAATCGAAGACGCAGCCGCCAGTCTGCAGGAGGCCAAAAAGGGTCTGCTTTTTGCCCAGGATCCGACCATCACGACCACCGCGACGAAACCGCCTTATCAGACGTACGCGTATTCGCGCATGTTCGATAACAACCTCTCGACCTACGCCTGGTTTGACGGCGAACAGGTTGCGGGAGATGACATCACCTTTACTTTTGAATACCCGGTAGAACTTTCCGGAATCCGCGTCCAGTTCCCGACGGGCGACACGGAACTCGACTACATCCGCAGCGCGGACGTCGAAGTGTCCGCCGACGGCACCACCTGGACGAAAGTGGGCGAACTCGACGGCACCGCCCGTGACGTGACGGTATCCTTTGCGGCGCAGTCCGCCAAAGCCATTCGTCTGAAAATGACGCAGTCTGTGAAGTACTGGACGAAAATCTGCGAAGTCGACTTCACCATCGCGGCACCCGAATCCGGTACCGCGCTGATCGAAAAACTTGCCGAAGGCAGCGTGTTTGATCCTTCGCTTTATACGTACGAATCGTTCTGTCCGTTAATCGAAGCCCTGAATGCCGGTCAGCAGGCGCTGACGTCCCGTCAGTCTTCCGTGCAGGAGGAAATCGACGCCATTCAGGACGCGATTGACAATCTCGTCCCCAAAGGCAGCGTAGTGCTGAATCGCACGCTGCTCAAAACCGCACTCGATAAAGCCGAACGTCTTCAGAGCGACGCCAGCTTCCCGACCGCACAGACCAATGAACTGAAAACACGTGTTCTCGCGGCTAGAGGCGTCTATGAAAGTGCCGAGACGCAAGATGCAGTCGATGATGCGGCCAAAGCGCTCAATGCGTACATTCTGACGCTGCGCAAAACACCCGATGCGAACGGGCTCGAAGGGCTGAAACCCGCCAGGTAAGCATTCGGTCGTTCAGATACAAAGTCTGAAACGAAAGCGCAAACCAGAACAATATCCAGCAGCAGAAAAAGGACTGTCCGATCCAAATCTCAGTAAGGAGATCTGGAAGGGGCAGTCCTTTCTTCGTCTGTATGTTTGTCCAGAAATATCGTTTGTCTATCAATATTCGATATGCGGTTACTTGTTCGAGCCGCCAAACTGGAAGACGTACATGAGAATGCTTCCCGCAATCGCCGCGTTGAGCGATTCAAAGGTTTTCATCTCGATGTGTACGCATTTCGTGCAGGCGTGTAAAATGTCCGGACGAATGCCCTGGCCTTCGTTGCCGATAATCAGCGCGTACTGGTCAGGAATGGCGAGTTCATGCAGTTCGACGGAATCCTGATGCAGAGCGGCGCCAAATACAGAAATATGCCGGCTTTTCAGATCTTCAATCGCTTCGGCCAGATTGCAGGTTACGACGGGCAGATGGAAAATCGCGCCCTGACTGGACTGGAGCGTTTTTGGACCGAACGGATCTGTGCAGTCGGTCGAGCAGAGAATTTCTTCGATGCCAAAGGAAAGGGCGGAGCGAATGAGCGTGCCCATGTTGCCCGGATCCTGAATCTGATCGAGAAGAAGTACTTTTGTCGCGTGGCTGAACGTCGCATACGCCGGCTTCTTGCATAAGCCGATGTAGCGCGCATCGCTTTTCTGCGCGGACATTTTGTTTAAAACCGGCTGACTGCAGAAAATGGTTTCGATGCCGGGCAGCGTTTCGAGATTTTCGAGCTGATAGACTTTCAAAAGCAGGCCGGCCTGCGCCGCTTCCTGGATCATATGAAAGCCTTCGACTAAAAACTGGCCGCTCGCGTCGCGATCCTTTTTATTTTTGAGACGGACCATCGCCTTGACGGATGCATTTTGTAACGATTCAATTTTCATGTTCATTTCCTCAGAAGGACCGGCGGCTTCTGTCGAAGATTTCGAGAATTCCGAGAATAAGGAATTCTCGAAAAAAGTACCACCCGGATCCAGATCGATTTCCCAGAAAGGGAGCGTTCAGATTCAGCCTATCAGAAACCGGCGATCAAGCAAAAAGAGGGCCTTGAAAACTGATATGGACTGAGCGATCGCTGCGAAATTTGCGGATCGAAAACCGTCCGCACGCCTGCCGGGATGAAAAGACAGAATGGCCGAAAAGAAAGCGGAAAAAGAACGTTCCCGTCTCTTTTGTCTTTCCCGCCTGTACCTTTCCCGTTTTGTCCGCGCTTTGAAAAATACGAAGATTTACGGAAAATGCTTCAAAAGACAGAGACCGTTTTTCAACGCAAAGTTGCACGCGTTGACATCTCTGCTACAATTGTGTTCAGGCAAAGAGGGAAACGTGGCAGATCCGGCACGGCATGCAGAGAGCTTCTCACTCCGGTGAAAGAGAAGCAGTCCGAGCCCCTGTGAATTCATTCCTGAGCTGGAGCGTAATGTCTCCCCGTTTCATACGGATATCATGATTTGAGTGTGTCTGTATACGGACGAAGCGAAATGGTACCGCGGCGAAAGCCGTTTTCGCGTTCGTCCGTTTTTTTATTTTCTGGAAACGGACGGATCCTTTCCGGGTTTCCGTTCCATCTTTGCGAACATACATTTCGCTGCAAGCTATCCTGCCGGTTTTCGCGCCGGCTTGAGAAAGGAGAAATCATGCAGAATTTTGATGAATTGAAAAACCAGATTGCACAGGATTTCGCCAGTGCGCAGGATCTTGAAGCGCTCAGCGCGCTGCGTATTGAATACCTGGGCAAAAAAGGTCAGATTGCTTCCTTAATGAAGCAGATGAAAAGCGTACCGAAAGAGGAAAAGCCGGCATTTGGTCAGGCGGTCAACGACCTGAAAACCGAAGCCAGCGCGCTTTTTGAAGAAAAGAAACAGGCTCTGGAGCAGAAGGCGCTGGAAGCCCGTCTCGCTTCGGAAAAAATCGACCTGACGCTGCCGGGACGCAAACCGGCGTACGCCAACCTCAACCCGCTTCACCTCGTTCTTCAGGAACTCGAAGACCTCTTTATCGGTCTTGGCTATCAGGTTATTGAAGGCGACGAACTCGTAGAAGACCTGTACTGCTTCGAGCGCGCCAACATTCCTAAGGATCACCCGGCACGTGCCATGCAGGATTCCCTGTACATCGATCCGGAACATCTGCTGCGCACCCATACGACCGCGATCCAGATGAAAGTTCTCGAAGAGCAGGCGCCAAACCCGATTAAAGTCGTCTGCCCGGGCAAGGTGTACCGCCGCGATGACGACGATGCGACCCATTCCCACCAGTTCATGCAGATTGAAGGTCTGGTCATCGGCGAGCACGTACCGCTGTCCGATCTGAAGGGCACGCTGGAATTCGTTGCCCGCAAGATGTTCGGTCAGAACCGGGAAATCCGCTTCCGCCCGTCCTACTTCCCGTTTACCGAACCGAGCGTAGAAGTCGACGTATCCTGCCACATGTGCGGCGGCAAGGGCTGCCCGACGTGCAAGGGTACCGGCTGGATTGAAATTCTCGGTGCCGGCGAAGTTCACCCGAAAGTACTCGAAATGGCCGGCTACGACAGCACAAAAATGAACGGATTCGCGTTTGGCATCGGCATTGAGCGTATTGCCATGCTTAAATACGGCATCGACGATATCCGTCATTTCTATACCAACGATCAGCGGTTCAATAAGAACTTCGATCGTTTTGACTAAGGAGGGACGACTATGAAACTCTCAAGAAAATGGCTTGAACAGTATATGGATCTTGGCGATCTGACGATGGAGCAGATTGCCGACACGATTACAGCGGCCGGCTTTGAAGTCGAAGACATTATCGAACTCTCCAATGCCACGGGTCTTGTGATTGGTGAAGTGCTCACCTGCAAGGATCATCCGGATTCCGATCATCTGCACGTGACGACCGTCAATACGGGCGATGAAGTCCGTCCGATCGTCTGCGGCGCGCCAAACGTCGCAGCGGGACAGAAAGTCATCGTCGCGCTCCCAGGCGCGAAACTGCCCGGCGGCGAAATCAAGTCCGGCACGATTCGCGGCGAAGTGTCCGACGGCATGATCTGCTCGCTTGCGGAACTTGGCGTCGACAAGCACCTGCTCAGTCAGGAACAGCTCGAGGGCATCGAAGTGCTTCCGGCGGATGCGCCCGTAGGCAATACGGATCCGCTTTCGTATCTGGGTCTGGACGATACAATTCTCGATATTTCCCTGACGCCAAACCGCGCGGACTGCCAGGCAATCTGGAGCATGGCCAGCGAAACCGGCGCCATCCTCAATAAAAAAGCTGCCCTTCCAGACTGCGAAGGCGCGGCCGATGCCGGAAACGATCATCCGACAAAACTCGTAATCCGTTCCGAAACCGAAAAGTGCCCGCACTTTTACGGCAAGATCATCGGCTCGGTAACGATTAAGGAATCGCCGCGCTGGATGCGCGATCTGCTTCGTGCAGCCGGCATGCATTCGATCAACAACGTGGTCGATATTTCCAACATCGTCATGCTCGAAACCGGTCAGCCGATGCACTTCTACGACCTGGCGGCCATTTCTGCGCAGGAAATTACCGTCAAGCAGGGCCTGAACTGCGACTACACCGCGCTCGATGGCGAAACGTACAAGCTGGAAGAAGACGATCTGGTCATCACCAGCCAGGACAAGCCGATCGGCATCGCCGGCGTGATGGGCGGCGACGACTCCAAAATTGAAGACAATACGACCGGCCTGATCATCGAATGTGCTTCGTTTGACCGTGTCTGCATCCGCAACACTGCCAGACGTCTCTCGCTAAGCACCGAAGCGTCTCTGCGCTATCAGAAAGGTATCGAACCGCTAGCAGCCAAAAAGGCCCTCGATCGTGCGGTGGAACTGCTGATCGAATACGCCGATGCGAAAGACATTGAAGCGACCGTGGAATACGGATCCGCCGATTTTGAAGAAAAAACGATTGCCTGCACCCTTGAACAGATCAACAACCGTCTGGGCACCGACTTCTCGAAAGAAGAAGTGCTCGATGTTTTCGAACGTCTGAACCTGGAACCCAGCGTTGAAGATACGACGTTCACCGTTCGCGTTCCGAGCACCCGTCTCGATCTCGAAGGGCTCGCGGATCTGAGTGAAGAAGTCATCCGCATGCTTGGCTACGACCGTCTGCCGTCCACGCTGCCGATGATGGCCATGACCGAAGGCAAGCTCAACCCGAAACAGCGTCAGCGCCGCTTCGTCAATAAAGTGCTCCTTGAAAACGGCGTACAGGATGCGATTACGTACACCCTGATTTCTACCGCCAAAAAGGACAACGCGATTCTTTCCGCCGGCGAAGCCATTGAACTCGCGCAGCCGATGTCGGAAGAACGCCGCTACATCCGTACGTCCATCCTGCCGTCTCTGCTCGATGCGGCCGCATGGAACAAGGCGCATGGAAACACGGACATCAATCTGTACGAAATTTCCGAACTGACGTCTTCCAAAGGCGTAGAAGAACATCTGGCCATTGTACTTGGCGGACCGCTGACGATGACCCGCTGGCTCAAGGACGTTGTTCCGGCCGACTTCTATACCCTCAAGGGTCTGATTGAAGAAATCCTGGTTCGTCTGGGCATTTCCGAAAACCGCATTTTCTTCAAGGAAAACAAAAAGGATACCGTTCATTTCCATCCCGGACGTTCGGCCGAAATTTACATCGGCAAGGATCTCATCGGTCTGATGGGTGAAATCCATCCAACGTACGGGGCAGAAACCGGCGTGAAAAAAGCGATCATCGCCGAGATCAATCTCGATAAGATTCTGAACACCAAGAAGAGCAAAGTGAAATTCGTACCGACATCCCGCTATCCGTCCGTTACCCGCGACCTGGCGTTCGTCGTCAAACGCGATCTGCCTGCCAGCAAGATCGTCGACGTCATCCGCCGCTGCGGCAAGCTCGGCAAGGAGTCGATTGTTCGCGATGTCGATGTCTTTGACGTGTACGAAGGCGAACATGTAGGCGCCGATGAAAAGTCGATCGCGCTGACTATGACCTTCCAGTCCGAACACCAGACGCTCACCGATGAGCAGATCACGGAAGTGTTCAACACGATCATCGAAGCCATCCAGACCCAGTGCAAAGCCGTTCTGCGCTCCGCGTAAAAACGGTTTAATCTGGAGTTTGGCGGAATCCAATTCCGCCGAAAAAGATAATTTCTGCAGCAATACACAGACAGCCTGCCCGGCTGCCTCAGAAAAACTTCTGAAGCAGTCCGGACAGGCTGTTTTTTATGTGAAAGGAAGGGGAGAACCGACGCGAAAAAACAAAGGCGCGAATCGTATCCGTCCGAAAAGATCGACCGATCAAATGACCAAAATCCAGACGACAAAAAATGCGGGGCTGAAGATAAAGAAAAGCGACAGACCAGAGAAAGACGGTTTTAAAAGGAAGGAATGACGTCTTTTACGAAGTCCAGCGTTTCCTGCAAAACCTGACTGAACAGAGTCTGAATCTGCTTCAGATCGTCCATAGACCAGTCGGCGAAATGGGATTCGTCGAGCGCGTCCAGATCGAGAACGGCACGGAAGGCGTGATCGACAAATAAGGGAAGCACAAGTTCCGAGCGCGTATCGCCATCGCAGGCAATGTGGCCGGAAAATTCGTGGACGTTATTGACCACGGTGATTTTTCGGGTATCGACGCAATGACCGATGACGCCATGGTGTGGAGCAATCCGCTCGCAGGCCGGCTTGCCCTGAAAGGAACCCAGATCCGCCGTACCGTCATGCATGATCCAGTACAGGCCGGACCAGTTGATGTTTTCATCGCTCCAGTAAATGGCGGCGATCATGTTGTTCAGGCGGCTTAACGGAGCCGTGTCGCCTTCGAAAACGGTTTGAAGCTGCTGCAGAAGAAGTTTCATAATGACCTCTCGATCCCGAAAAGAATCAGGATAAATTGGGATAAGTATACACAAAGAAAGCTAAATCCATAGAAAGAAGATTGAATTCCGCATGCAAGAAGCATTCGAATGGCCGGTTTCGGGAAGAATCTTCTATCTTCTTTCCCTGACCTGTAAACGAAGCGGGACTGCCGGATTTCTAAACGTATTCCATACAGACCTTGCTGAATACAGAACGCCGGACTGGACCGTTTATAAAGCCGGTGTTCGTTGCTTTTTGCCTTTCTTGCGCGCAAACTGAGAAATCGACATCAGAAATATGCAAAATACGGGAGTCAAAACCGGTAGAAAATCGAAATTTCTGATTCACTAGGAGTATGAAAGACAGAACAAATACAAAGCCGTCGATTGCCGGCGCAGACAAAAAAAACGGAAAGAATATCGACCTGAGTAAAGATTCGATATCCGGAAAGGATAACGTTTGCGCAGCCGATCGTTCCTTTGGCTTAAAAACATCCCGGTCCCGTCCCTGGGAAAAGAGTCTGATCGAATGGTTCTGGTTCCTTTTTATTCTGCTTGGAATTTGGACGGCAGCTGCTCTTGTCATGGACAATGCGCTCGTCTGTCCGACCCCCTGGGCGTGTCTGGAACAGATGGTGCTGCAGGTGCAGAAGCCCACTTTTTTACTGAGCGCTTTGTCGACGATCGGCCGGGCGATGGAATCGCTCGTTCTGTCCTTTGCGTTAGGTCTTGCGGCTTCGTTTCTGGGCGCGTTCTGGAAACCGGCCGGCAGTTTTCTCGGAAAGCTGGTTTCGCTCTTTCAGACGGTGCCTAACGTGTGCTACATCATCCTGCTTCTGTTCTGGACCAGCCGGGAGCAGACGGTTATTCTGACCGGCTTTTTCCTGCTCTTTCCGCTGGTGTATCGCGAGTTTTATGAACAGCTCGAATCGCTCAAGAAGCGCTACGCCGAAGTATGGAAAATTTATCCGCAGCCGGCGTGGGTACGGATGTTTGTGATCTGTCTGCCGATGATGAAGCCGGCTTTTCTGAGCGCCCTCAAAAGTGCCTCGTCGCTCGCCTTCAAAGTGTGCGTGACGAGTGAAATTCTGACGGGCCTGCAGCCGGGCATTGGCAAGAGTCTGCAGATGGCGCGCCTCGATCTCAATCCGGCCGGCGTAGTCGGCTGGAGCATCTGGCTGATTCTGATCGTCTTCTGCTTTGAAAAGCTGTGGAACTGGATCGCGGACCGTCTGTTTGGCGACGGATCCGTCCGCTAGAAAACGTAAGAGAAAAAGAAAACAGGCACGTTTTTTGAACCGCCGGCAGCCCGTGGAAAATAAACGTTTGTGCAATACGAACGCTAAATAACGAATACTGAAAGAAAAGATTGAAAGATTGACAGAGAAAACCGCACGCAGAAAAAGGGAAAAAGTCAGCCGTTCGGCTTTGCGTTTCCGCCCCAGAAAGAGACATCTGAGGACAGCATGGATACTGGCCGGAGAGCGTGCGTGAAGAAAAGAAAAAAAAGGAGAGTTTATGACCCGACCCTGTGTGTCTATTCTTGTCCCCGTATACAACGCCGAAAAATACCTGAAGCGATGCCTGGACAGTCTGCTTGAACAGACGATGCCGGATCTGGAAGTCGTTCTGATCAACGATGGCAGTACGGATTCCTCGAAAGAAATCTGTGAAGACTATGCGGAAAAAGACGCGCGCGTTCACGTGTATTCCTTTGAAAACGCCGGCGTCTCCAAAACGAGAAACCGTGCCTTAAAACGCGCAAACGGCGAGTACGTCATGTTTGTGGACAGCGATGATTTTGTCGACAAAAAGATGCTCGAGACGATGGTCAAAGAGGCGAAAAAGCGCAATCTGGACGTGCTGCAGTGCGGGTTTGTCATGGACTTTGGTCCCGTGCCGTTTTATCGCAACCCGTCGGGGCGCAAGGATTTTACGACGCTTGAAGCGGTGCATCATCTCGTGCGGGAGAAGTATCTGAACAACTACCCGTGGGGCAAGCTGTATAAGCGCGAGTGCTTCGATCACGTGCACTTTCCCGAACACCTGCCGGGGTTTGAAGATACGTGCACGATTTTCAAGGCGATTGTCGCCGCAAAAAAGATCGGTACGATTCCCAACCGCTTTTACCATTACTGGACGCACAGCGGATCGCTCACCAACTGTATGGATCTGAGCACCGTCTATCTCATGCGCTACGCCTACAAGTACCAGGAAAAGACGCTGCGCGAATACTTCCCGAACGAAGTGTTCAACTTTGATCCGCTTTACTACAACACGGACATGGTGATCATTTATACCCTGATTCTCTTTTGTCATCGACAGGACGATCCGAAATTCATCCGCTATCTGTTTCAGTGGAAAAACGTGCCGTTTTTCCCGCTCTACTTTCTGGCCTACTACGCCTGGCTTGGTATCGCCTGGATCAAGCTGGGAAGCAAAATCTTTGAAGCCCCGACATCAGAAAAACAGGCGTACTATCAGGATCCGTTTGCGGACTATGACTTTTCTGCGCCGCTTCAAAGCGAAGAAAGCCTCCGGGCAGAAGAAGAGGAAACCGTTTCCGGCAGAGAGGCGCTCGATTCACCTTTATCGTGACGTAAGTATGCGGATCTTGCTACAATAGGGGTTGCGTTCGGAAATCAGAAAAGAGAACCGCGCCTTTTGCATGGTGTAAAATGCGGTCTGGCGCATGGAAAAGGCTCTGTGCAGCTTCTGATTTCGCCTTTATGGAAGGAAAAACTGGATATTCCAGATCGTCTGTTGAAGTGAACGCAGCGGATCGCATGAAAACCGATCCGTTCGATCCTGTATCTCAGACCTGGATCGATCAGAATGAAGAAAAGATAGGAGAAACCTGCATTTATGGCATTTGAATCTCTTTCCGATAAGCTCAGTAAAACCCTGAAGAAAATTACAGGCAAAGGAAAACTGACGGAATCCAACATGAATGACATGCTCAAGGAAGTGCGCATGTCTCTGCTTGAAGCCGACGTAAACTACCAGGTCGTCAAGGACTTCATCGCCAGCATCAAGGAAAAGGCGATGGGTACCGAAGTCATGGAATCGCTCAATCCGGGACAGATGGTTGTCAAGATTGTCCGCGAGGAACTCGTCAACCTGTTAGGTCCGGAAGACGCGAAGCTGATCCTGAATGAAAACGGCATCACCAGCGTGATGATGGTCGGCCTTCAGGGTACCGGTAAAACGACCGCGTCCGCCAAGATCGCCCGTTTTGTGAAAGAAAAACTCAAGAAAAAAGTCCTGCTCGCTGCCTGCGACGTCGTTCGTCCGGCTGCGATTGAACAGCTGAAAACCCTCGGCGCGTCCATTGGCGTCGAAGTCTTCTCGCTCGGCGCCGAAACTCCGGCAGTAGAAACCGCCAGAGCAGCCAAAGCCTATGCCAGCCAGAACGGCTTTGACATGATCATCTTCGATACCGCCGGCCGTCTGCACATCGATGAAGCGCTGATGGAAGAACTCAGCGAGATGAAGCAGGAAATCGAACCGCAGGATATCCTGCTGACGGTCGATGCGATGACCGGTCAGGATATCGTCACGGTAGCTAAGGAATTCAACGAAAAACTCGAAATCACCGGCCTTGTTGTAACGAAGATGGACGGCGACGCACGAGGCGGCGGTCTTCTTTCCGTTCGCTCCATCACGTCCGTACCGGTTCTCTTTGTATCGAGCGGTGAAAAAGTCGACGATCTTGAAGAGTTCCATCCGGATCGTATGGCAGACCGTATCCTCGGCATGGGCGACATGATCTCCCTGATCGAACAGGCACAGGATAAGCTCGATGAAAAAGTGGCGAAGGAATCCGCTGAGCGCATGATGGCCGGTGTCTTCACTTTCAACGACATGCTTGCCCAGTACGATCAGATTTCCCGCCTTGGATCGCTTTCCGGCGTTCTTGGCAAAATCCCAGGCATGGGCAAGATGGGCGCGAAGCTCGATGACGACAAGGTCAACAACCAGATCCTGCACTTCAAGGCCATGATCCAGTCCATGACCCCGTGGGAAAGAGAACATCCCGACTGCATTAAGAGCAGCCGCAAGATTCGTATCGCCCGCGGTTCCGGCATGAAAGTTGCCGACGTCAACAAGCTGATCGAACAGCAGAAGCAGATGTCGAGCCTTTCCAAGATGATGTCTTCCGGCATGGGCGGCCTCAACCCGTTTGCGGCGATGCGCCGCGGCGGCGGAATGCCCGGCGCTTCCAAACACGCGGGAAGCAAAAAAGTGAAGAAATCCAAGAAGAAAAAGAAAAAATAAAAATAAGCAAATACGAAAAAAAGCTCCCGTCGAAGAGATGCGCGAAAAAAAACAGACGTACAGTTCGAAAAGGGAGCTTTTTGCATGGAGGGCTGTTCCTGCTTTTTCAAACAGATCCATGCGAGAATGGCCAATACCATCCCAAAACAGACACTTTGCCTGCGCGCATTCTGAAATACCGGTTTCTTTTCCTTCTGTATTTTGCGGCGTAAGGAAAGCCGATACAATTTCTCCATATTCTCCATATAAGGGAGAAGCAAAAACGGAAAACCAGGAGAAGAAACTGCTTCATGGCGACTATACTCTGGAGCAGAAAGTCGAAATCGCAAAGTGGCGCATTGAACATGACCGGGATTATCACGCAGCCGCCAGAAAGTCTGGCTGTACGTTTTCCATGGTTTACCGCCTGAGGTTTACCGCCTGACGCGCATCGCGCACCCAGGGCTATGAAGTACTGGACAGATCATGAAAAAAGAGCAGGCAGATCCGGACTGGATTTTGTAAAAGCCGTACAGGATTCTGTTTCCAATAATACCTGGCAAATACGAAAAAACGAAGCATAAAAGCATAAAAGAAGACGAGGAGAAGACGATGAAGAAAACCCGAATCATTCGCTGGCTGCGCAAGACGTTCATGTACATGCTGCCAAGACGAAACGTACCGTCCATTCAGAATCTGGCCAGACGCTTTGAAGAAGAACTGGCGGATCGGACCTTCATTTATTCATTTAATGAAGTGGACGCGAATGGAAAGCGCAATGGGAAGTCCTTTTCGGCGCCGGTTGAATTTGAACGGTCCGGCTTCTGCCATCTCTTTTCCATCGGCTCGATCGTCAAAAATCAGCTGAGCGATCTGAGCGAATTTTCCGGCATCCGCGGCTGGAACAACATCCAGAACGGAAAGATCACGTTCGCAAAACTGGCTAAAAGCTGTCCGGAAGAGTTTCAGTACTATAAGCACGAATACGAAATGATCGAACAGATGATCGAAACGGCCAAAAATCCGCAGGCGGTCCTTTTCGATCCGTCCAAGGCGGGCAGCACAAAGCTGCAGGCCAAAGTGATTCTGTATCGCATTTACGGGGACGAAACGGTCCATATCGGTCTCGATGAAGGAAAGGACGGCTGGTTTGTGCGCAGCTATTTCATTCGAAGCAACGACCGGGACCGGGCGTATCCGACCAAATACATCGCAAAAATGACGCCTCTCGATGTGAAAGTACGTGTCAAGCATTAATGCTTGACGGCTCATTCTGATGTGGTATTCTAATCAGGCAAAAACACGAAAGGAAACATTAATCATGGTAAAACTGCGTTTAAGAAGAATGGGTAAGAAAGGACAGCCTTTCTACCGTATTGTTGCTGCGGATTCCAGAAGCCCGCGTGACGGCCGTTTCATCGAAGAAATCGGCACATATAACCCAATTAAGAAAGATGCTCCGGTTGTGCTCAACCACGAAGCTGCTCTCAAATGGCTCCAGGCTGGCGCTCAGCCTTCCGATACGGTTCGCAGCATTCTTTCCCGCGAAGGCGTAATGAAAGCCTTCCACGAATCCAAACTCGGAAAGTAAGACAATGATTGATCTGGAAAAAACCCTGTATGATCTGTGTGAACCACTGACAGATCACCCGCAGGCTCTGTCGGTCAAAACCATGGCTTCGGCCAGCGACAAGGAAATCCTGTTGTATGTATATGCCGACGACAAGGATATTGCCAGACTGATCGGCCGCAAAGGCGTTATCGCCGGCGCTCTGCGCTCCATGATGTCCGCAGCGGCACGCTCGATCCACAAGCGCATTCTTGTGAAGTTCGAAGCCTATTAATAAAGACCAGAAAGCTGCAGGAAACCCTGCAGCTTTTTTCAAAGGAGAAACACGATGATTCGAATCGCAAAGATTATCAATACCCGCGGCCTGAAAGGGGAATGCAAGGTCATGCTCTTCACCGATCAGGAAGACGTGCGGTTTGCGAAAGGCAACACCCTCTACCTGGCCGATCATACGAAGCTGACCGTCGATAATTATTCGGTCTACAAAGGCTTTGGCTATGTTCGCTTCAAGGAAATCACGACCATTGAACAGGCGGAAAAGCTGAAAAACCAGACGCTGTATCTGCCCGAAGAAGAACTCGGCGAACTCGAAGAAGGCGAATACTACTACCACCAGCTTAACGGCTGCGATGTGTATACAACGGAAGGCGAACTGACCGGAAAGGTTACCGACATTCTTGAAACCGGCGCCAATCTGGTGCTTCGCGTTACCGATCCCAAAGACAGGAAGAAAAGCTACCTGCTTCCATTTGTCGAAGCCTTCGTGCGCACGGTGGATCCCGAAGAAAAGAAAATTGTGATTGAAGATATGGAAGGGCTCCGATGAAAATTTCGATTCTTACTCTGTTTCCAGAATATTTTGAAGGGATGATGAAGACGTCCATCCTTTCGCGTGCCATCGACAAAGGTCTGATTGAAGTCGAACTCGTCAACTTCCGCGACTTTACCCAGTCCAAACACGGTCACGTGGACGATACGCCCTATGGCGGAGGCGCGGGGATGGTGCTCATGTGCCAGCCGGTCCTCGATGCCCTCGAATCGGTACGCACACCGAACAGCGTCGTCGCACTTTTAAGTCCGCAGGGAAGCCGCTTTTCGCACGAAAAAGCGCTCGAGCTTTCCAAACTGGAGCATCTGATTCTTATTTGCGGCCATTACGAAGGCTTTGATGAGCGCATCCGTGCGCACGCCGATATTCAGCTTTCCCTCGGCGATTTTGTACTGACAGGCGGCGAACCGGCTGCGGCAGCAATGTGCGATGCCATTTTCCGTCTGGTGGACGGAGTGATCAAAAAGGATTCGAGCAGCGACGATTCCTTTTATAACGGTCTTCTCGAATACCCCCAGTACACCAAACCGGCTGTTTACGACGGACAGGAAGTTCCGGAAGTTCTCCTTTCCGGTCATCATGCCAACATCCAGAAATGGCGCCGGCAGCAGGCGCTCAAAAATACGCTGCTCCATCGGCCGGATCTGCTCGAAAAGGCGGATCTGTCCCGTCAGGACTGGATTTATCTCGAAGATCTCAAGGAAGAACTGCGCACCGCGGCTTCTGAAAATGAAACAGAAGCCGACGCAAAGGCAGCGGATGCAGCCGACGGGATCGATACCGTTGCAGAAGCAAACAGCAATGACTGATCCGGGATCGCTCCTGCCGATCGGTTTACAGAATTCAGGGATTTATACGTTTTAAAAAGAAGGCCTTCGCTCGATCGGAAAGCGAAGGCTTTTGTGCGTGCGCCCGTTGGAAAACCTGACTCGCTTCGGTGTCTGAAGATGCGGGCGCTTTCATCTTCTTAAGATGAAAGCTATAAAAATGAGGATAGTCTGCGCCCTTAACAAACGCTTTGGAAAGAGAGGGCCGTCATCGTATGCTCTCTTTGCGCTTAGTGTAAAAATCGTTAAGATAAGCGTATGAGTTCAAATCCGACCAGCATGAATAAGAAAAATCCAAAGAAGAGCGGATCGCGTTCCGCTTCTTCTTCCTCTATATCCAAACCGAAACCCAAGGCGGCCTCTGCCTCTTCCAGATCGGCAAATACAGCCCGATCCGCAAAGACAGCCCGGACGAACGCTTCAAAAACCAGATCCGCTGCGCCCAAAAAGCCGCAGCCCGCTGGAAAGAAGTCCCGGAAAAAGGCACCGAAACGCCGTCTTCGCCGCGATCGAGTGGCCATCCTGGGTCTGTGTACAGTCCTCCTGATTGGCGGCGGCATTTACGGTCTGGCCCGTTTTAACGTGTTTTCCCGTCTGCAGGACGCCATTTCCACAAATCGGACTGCAAGCCCGAATGCAGCCCGTCATGACGATATCGTTGCCGGCATCAAGACGATGAACGCGCTCGATACCGTCGACAACGTCTCCATTCTTTCCGATGACGAACTGCGCGACTGCTTCTTTTCTTCAGAAATCGATGACAGGATCAGCGAACGCTTAAAGAAGATGGGCTATACCGATCAGATCCCGCTCGAAGATCTGCGCTATGTGCGGGTGCTTTTTTATGATTTTGAAGGCAAAGCCAAAGTCGGCGAAATTGTCGTCAATAAGGAGATTGCCGAAAAGACCGAAAACGTCTTCTACGATCTGTATACCCACCGCTATCCGATTCAGAAAATGATCCTGCCGGACGCCTACGGCACCCGCATTTCCGAATCCTTCTCCGATAACAACACCGTCGGCCTCTGTTTTGGTCTTGGCGAAGACAGCCGCGGCGACGTGCACGAGATGGGCTATGCGATCGACCTGAACCCGCTCTATAACCCGCTGATCAAGGATAACGGATCAAGTCTGAGCGTCTTCCCGATGGAAGGACAGCTGTATCTCGACCGTACGATCAACGGCGACCATTATATTTACGCTGATGACTATGCGGTTACGGCGTTCGTGAAGGAAGGCTTCGTCTGGAAAGGCGATGTCGCCGGCATGAATGACTACAAGCACTTTGAATACCCGCACGCTTCCACAACCCGCAAGCAGGTCAGTTCGCAGGAAAGCGAAAATACTGAAGCCGAAAACGCGCAGGTCGAAGAGCCGATTGTAAACGAAGAGCCGGTGGAAGAAACGCCGGATGTCGTAGAAGATCCCGGCTATGTCGATCCGGGAATCCAGGACCCAGGCTACGTCGATCCTGGCTATGATGACGGCTCGAATATCTATGACCCAGGCGTCGCTGATCCGCAGCCGGAAGAACCGCAGCCCGAAGAGCCGGTTATCCCCGATATTCCGCCAGAAGCCTGATCTTTGAAGAAAGCGTAATTTTATAAAAAGCAGAAAACGAAACCGTTCTGCACGCCTTTTGATCGCTTTGCTTCCAGGGATTTACAAAACCAATGACTTAACGGTCAGATCTGGCACTCTAAAAGCAGCAGATCCCCGTCACGCTTAACGATTTTCTCTCAGGGAAATGGATGCGTACCAGGACGGGGCCTTTCTATGTCTGGAGGGCCGCTTAAACCGCCTGCCCGACGATCTGGAAAGACAGGAGAATCACGGCTTTTTCTGCAAATTTTCCCGGACACAGAAATAGAAAATATTTGCCTGTCCCGGTGCAAAATGATAAACTTTCAACGATTCTGCGGATTCCGCTGACAGATACCATGGTTATGAATCTTCAAAAGGCAGAAGCGTGTATAAAAGGAGAACGAAATGAATCTTAACCTCGTTAACGAAGTGGCTAAGAACCAGCTTCGCAATGACATCCCGGAATTCCGTTCCGGATCCACTGTACGTGTTCACGTTCGCATCAAAGAAGGCGAAAAGAGCCGTATCCAGGTATTTGAAGGTGTAGTTACCGAACGCAAAGGCGGAGGAATCGGCGAAACATTCACTGTTCGTAAGATTTCCAACGGTGTAGGCGTTGAGCGTAAATTCCCGCTCCACTCCCCAATCATCGACAAGATCGAAGTTGTTCGTCACGGTAAAGTACGTCGTAACAAACTGCGTTACCTCAGAAACCGCTCCGGTAAGTCCGCTCGTCTTAAAGAAGTACGTCGCTAAAAACAAAAGCCCGAGATTTGAAAATCTCGGGTTTTCTTTCGCTTTTCCAGACGAATTCGGGAAAAGATTCTGTCTGCGGCCTTGTGCGGCTTTGTGTATTCGTCCGTCCTATATTGCCTTCTCGATTTGAGGAGGCTAGACTTCGAAGGACATCCCGTCATGAGCAAGTTCAAAGCGCGTGCCGGCAATCCGCTGTTCAATGGTCTGCAGATCCGATTCACTCCACTCCGGATTTTTGTGGATGAGCAGAATTTTCTCACATGGAGAATCCTTTAAGCCGTCCATTAAGCCTTCCAGAGAGGAATGCGGCTTGGCGGGATTGTCGCAGATGTCCCAGCACTCATGCAGAAGAACTTTTCCCGGACGGCCCTTCCAGTCTTCGGGATTGAATTTCGTATCGGTGGCATAGATCAGGCGGTCGTTGACCGTGATTTCATACGAAGGTGCGGAGTGCACCTGCGGGCGCAGCTTGATGTCGGTCTGGCCGATCTGAAAGTGTTCGGAAGGAAAGTCTTCGATGATCACCTGATCCGCGAAGCGATCGAGCGGACGGGAGAAAAACGGAAAACGAATCAGATCGTGCAGAAACTCGGACGTGGTCTGCGCGTACGCCAGTTTTCCTGGTCCCATCAGCCGCAGCGTCTTGCCTTTGAGATACGGAAGCAGATAAATCAGACCGTTGAGATGATCGAGATGATAGTGGGAGAAAAGAATGGTCAGCGTATCGTATTTCTTTAGAAGCTCCCTGTGCTGCGCCAGGTTGGCAGCGCCGGTTCCGGCGTCTAATAAAATGAGATTCGACTGATCTTCGATCAGAAAACAGCTGGTTTGTTCCGCACCAGGAATCCAGCCGGCGCAGCCTAAAACAGTAACGTTCATACACGCTCTCCTTGCGCAGGCGAGTATCGCCTGTCTGTTTGTATTATCGTCATTTCAAAATGCGCGGTCGACGCGTTTTTTCCGTTCTCGACAGGGATGTATAGAAAACGGGGAAGAGCGCCTTTTGATTTTTGCGCTTTTCTGCTTTTTTTAAGGTTTAGCCGCTATAGTGGAACCTGTACATCCGACAGCGAGTGGGCTTTTTGGCCTCACATTGGACGCGCAAAAAATCTGTTTATAATAAGAGAGTCTCTTTTCGCAGTCTGTACAGGCGAATTCAGAGAAAAAAGTCAGAACGATACAAAATGACGGACGCGGCATATAAGGCCGCCGGTCCTGTATCGATTCGAACGTTTATACCCGAACCCGAACCGTCCGCAGAAGACGGAGATTAGAAATTGGAGAATCAGTATGGCTAGAAAAAAGAAACAGTATCAGTACGAAGATAACCGCACCCTGCTTGACGACATTCTGGATTTCGTCAAAGTGTTTGTGATCAGTGCCATTGTCATCATGCTGTTTGTAAACTTTATCGCACACCCCGTAACCGTTGTCGGCCACTCCATGGACCCGACGCTGCAGGATGGCGAATATGGATTTACCAGCGTGATTTCCCCGATGGTTTCGGATCCGCAGCGCGGCGATATCGTTGTGGTCAACCAGAAAAATGAAGACGGTGAGACCGAGCGCTGGGTTAAGCGTGTCATCGGCCTGCCGGGCGAAACCGTTGAAGCCAAAAACGGTGACGTTTACATTGACGGTGTAAAGCTCGATGAGAGCGCCTATCTGAAGCAGGACTTTATCGACAGCGCTCTGGCTTCCTATAAAGCCGAACACAACCAGCAGGACTACGGACCTTTCACCTTTGATTTTGGTCCCATAACGCTGGGCGAAGACGAGTACTGGGTCATGGGAGACAACCGTATGAAATCCATGGACTCCCGTTCGCCGGATGTCGGCCCGATCACACGCGATGAAATTTTCGGAACCGGCGTTCTCGTCCTGTTCCCGTTCAACAAACTGGGGGTTAAATAATGCCTTCTTCAATTATTCAGTGGTTTCCTGGACATATGGCCAAAGCGCGCCGCCAGATGGAGGAAAACCTGAAGAAAGTGGATTTCATCATCGAAATCCGCGATGCGCGCATGCCGTTTTCTTCGGCCAACCCGCTGCTCGAAGAGCTGGCGGGAAACAAGCCGCGTCTTGTCCTTCTGTCCAAGATGGACAAAGCCGATCCGGTGCAGACGAAAGCCTGGATTGAAGCGCTGCAGAGCGATCATGTCTCCGCCATGGCGGTTGATCTGATTAAAGGCGGCTTTCGCAACAAGATCATTTCCAGAAGTCTCGAACTCAATAAGGCGCTGATTGAAAAGCAGAAAAAGCGCGGCATTCGTCCGCGGGCTCTGCGCGCCATGGTCGTCGGCATTCCTAACGTCGGCAAGTCCACCTTTATTAACGGACTCGCCGGCCGCAAAGCTGCCGTTACCGGAGACCGTCCCGGTGTCACCAAATCTCTGCAGTGGATCAAAGCCGGCAGCGATCTGGAAGTTCTTGATACGCCAGGCGTACTCTGGCCAAAATTTGACGATCCGCACAGCGGCCTGATTCTGGCCGCGTTAGGATCGATCAAGGACGATGTCGTGCACATGGACGATGTGGCTCTCTATTGCGCCGGATTCCTGTGCGAACACAATCCCGAAGCGCTGCTCAAGACGTATTCGCTCGATCGCATCGAAGAGACGCCGTGGGAAACGCTCGAAGCGGCCGCCCGCAAAAAAGGCTGGCTTCAGAGAGGATCCGTGGATGAAAACCGTACCATGCGCACCTTCATTCAGGACATCCGTTCCGGCAAGCTTGGCCGCATTACGTGGGAACTGCCGCCTCAAAAGGAAAGCGCGGACCAGACCTCTGTCTCGGATTCTTCCGAAGAAAAGGCAGAAGACGCTTCCAAACCAGCCAGTTCGGCAGAATAGGACAGTCGAGGTCCTTGTCATTTATGAAGCATCCAATGGAAGAAGAGCTCTGGGGCCAGTATCGATACATTCTTGGCATGGATGAAGCCGGCCGGGGCCCGCTTTGCGGACCGGCAGTCGTTGCTGGCGTGATTTTTGAGCCGGGCTATGTCAACGAAGCGATCAACGACTCCAAAAAGCTTTCGGAAAAGAAACGCGAAGCGCTGTTCGCGCAGATCGTCCAGGACGCAAAAGCCTACTGGATTGTTCTCGTTTCGGAGCAGACGATCGATACGCTCAATATTTACCGCGCCTGTCAGCAGGCCATGGAACAGATTGCAGAAAAATCGCAGGCGGACTTTGTGCTGAGCGATGCGATGCCGCTTAGAAACTGCGATCATCACGAAGCCGTCATCAAGGGCGATACAAAATCGATTTCGATTGCGGCTGCCAGCATTCTTGCCAAAGTGACCCGCGATCATTACATGCTTGGGCTCGATGAAGCGTATCCCTGGTACGGACTCAAATCCCATAAGGGCTATCCGACGAAAAAGCATCTGGAAGCCATCGAACAGTATGGCGTGACCGACTTTTACCGTAAAAGCTTTGGTCCCGTCGCCCGCATTTTAGAAAAACAGGAACGTCTCACGTTATTCTGAGGCGTTTTTTTCATGGACAGGCGAATGCCGCAATTTGTCTCTTTACTGAAAATGAAATATCCTTCATCCTGTCGAATGTACGAATTGAAGAAATGACTAGTTTTGTGTTTTTAAATGGACGATTCAGACGCCTGTTCTAGTTTTGGAAGTAGTCGAATTACGGTTAAAACGTGAGCCGGCTTGAATGAGCTCGTGATACTTTCCTATCGGAAGTGGACAGGATCTCAATTCAGAACGCAAGAAAAGCAATTGCCAGATCGTCTGTGAAAAAATGAGCATTCTGTATGGAAATTTCCCATCGCAGGCTTTGAAAAATGACGTTTGGGGCGGAATCTGTTTTCATACTCTACAGGTTCCATCCGCAAAAGGACGCGCCTTAATCCGTGATCGACTCCAAAGTGCAGGAAGGCATTTGTTTTGAAACGGAATTACACTTGTCAGGAAAAGGAATTGAAACTCGCGGAATCTGATGTTAGAACTATGAACGTTTCAATAAACAGCACTCCCCTGCCGGGAAGGTGCAGACCGCTCGTCCAGAATGGCGAGTTCCGGCTGCAGGTTCCTCCCGAAATTTACCCCGAAGCCGCATGGAGTGCTTAGAGAAAGGAAGGCATTCCAATTTGAAAAAGAAACTTGTTATTGTCGAATCGCCGTCCAAGGCAAAGACAATTGAAAAATATTTAGGAGACAGCTATAAAGTTGTGTCCTCCAAAGGTCATATCTGCGATCTCGCGACCTCCGGCAAAGGCGGTCTGGGAATCGATATCGAACACGACTTCAAACCGACCTACCGCATTTCCAAGGAAAAGAAGGAAGTCGTAAAAGAACTGAAAAATCTCGCGTCGAAATCCGACGGTGTCATTCTGGCAAGCGACCCGGACCGTGAAGGAGAAGCCATCGCCTGGCATCTGGCGAGAGAACTTGGTCTTTCGACGGATGACAACAACCGCGTCACCTTTCATGAAATTACCAAGCCGGTCGTAACGCAGGCCATTCAGGATCCGCACCAGATCGACATGAACCTGGTGCGCTCGCAGGAAGCCCGCCGTATTCTCGACCGCATTATCGGATTCAAGCTGTCCAAACTGCTCCAGAACAAGATCCAGTCCAAATCCGCCGGACGCGTTCAGTCCGTTGCCCTGCGCCTGATCGTGGAGCGCGAAGAAGAAATCCGCAAATTCGTTGCGGAAGAATACTGGACGATCGAAGCCAAAGTCAAAAAAGGCAACTCGACGTTCGAAGCGTCGCTGACCAAAGTCGACGGCAAGAAAGCCGAAATCAAAAACGAACAGGAAGCTAACGCGATTCTCGAGCGGGCCAAATCCATCCCCTTTACCGTAAAGAGCGTGAGCACCCGCAAGAAAAGCAAAGCGCCAAAGCTCCCGTTTACGACGTCGACTCTCCAGCAGGAGTCGTCCACAAAGCTCGGCTACGGCGCCAAGAAGACGATGAACATCGCCCAGAAGCTGTATGAAGGTGTGGACCTCGGCGGAACGACCACCGGTCTGATTTCCTACATGCGTACCGACTCCACCCGTCTTTCTCCGCTGTTCGTAACCGATGCGGAAAACTACATCGACCGCGAATACGGTTCCGACTACAAAGGCACCGCGCACCAGAAAAACTCCACAAACGCGCAGGACGCTCACGAAGCCATCCGTCCAACGGACATCACCCAGACGCCGGACAAGGTTCGTCCGTATCTGACCAACGAACAGTACCGTCTGTACTCGCTCATTTACGCAAGAACGCTGGCTTCTCTGATGGCCGATGCACAGTTCAATGTGACCAGCGTCAAGTTCGAAGCCGACGGCTGCGAATTCAGCGCCAGCGGCCAGACGATGCTGTTCGACGGTTACACGAAGGTGTATTCCAAATACGAAAAGCAGACCAACAGCCTGCTGCCGGTCATGAAACCGGGCGAAGTGATGAACCGCGTCGAAATTTTGTCCAGCCAGCACTTCACCGAACCGCCTGCACGCTATACCGAAGCCAGACTGATCAAGACGCTCGAAGAAAAGAGCATCGGCCGTCCGTCGACGTACGCTTCGATTATCGATACCCTGCAAAACCGCAGCTACGTTACACTGGAACCGAGCAGCGAAGGCTCGAAGACCAAAGTCTTCCGTCCGACCGAACAGGGCGAACTGACCAACTCCAAGCTTCAGGAATTTTTCCGCAAGATCATTAACGTCCAGTACACCGCGGACATGGAAAAGAACCTGGACATTATTGCCGAAGGCCAGGAAGACTACGTGGAATTCCTGAAGGAGTTTTACGATGACTTCGAACCGCTCGTGGAAAAAGCCTACGAGAAGATGCCGAAGAAGGAACTTGAAAAAGTCGGCCGCGCCTGCCCGGACTGCGGAGGCGATCTCGTCTACCGCAACGGCCGCTACGGCAAGTTCATTTCCTGCATCAACTACCCGACGTGCAAATATACCGAAAACGCGGATCCCGTTTTAAACGAACTCGCGAAAACCGAAAAGATCTGCCCGGAATGCGGCAGCCACATGCAGATCAAGAAAGGCCGCTTCGGTCCGTTCTGGGCGTGCACCCGCTATCCGGAATGCAAGCACATTGAACCGCTGAAGGAAAAAGCCAAACCGAAGCCGACCGGCGAAATGTGTCCGGAATGCGGCAGCCCGCTTGTTGAACGCATCAGCCGCTACGGAAAACCGTTCGTCGGCTGCTCCAACTATCCAAAGTGCCGCTACATTAAAAAGACGCCAAAAGCCGCAAAAGACGTCGATCCGGCCCAGAGTGCTGCGGAAGACGCTGCGGTGGATGCGGCCGTTGAAGCCGCTGCCGAAGCGGCAGCGGAACAGAGCGCCGTGGCTTCCATGTCTGGAGAAAACAGCTGATGAGCGAGACGAAAGTAACCGTCATCGGCGGCGGACTGGCCGGCTGTGAAGCCGCCTGGCAGCTTGCAAACCGTTCGATTGACGTCACGCTGTATGAAATGCGGCCGATTGCCTATCCGCCTGCATTCCATACAGACGGATTTGCGGAACTTGTCTGCTCCAATTCGCTGCGCTCCGATTCGCTCAACAACGCAGTCGGCGTAATGAAAGAAGAAATGCGCCGGCTCAATTCGCTGATTCTCAAGGCAGCCGACGAAAGCCGCGTGCCCGCCGGCTCTGCACTGGCCGTCGATCGCGAGCGTTTCTCGCAGATCGTGACCGAGACGATTGAAAATCATCCAAATATTACGGTTGCACGTCAGGAAGTCACCGAAATTCCGGAAGGACCGGTCATCATTGCAGCCGGCCCGCTCTGCTCGGACAAGCTGGCGGATCAGATTCTAGAGCTGACCGGCATCGACAGCATGCATTTCTTTGATGCCGCCGCACCGATTGTCGAAAAAGATTCGATCGACTTTTCCAAGGCGTATTTCAAAAGCCGCTACGATCGCGGCGAAGCTTCCTATATTAACTGCGCGATGAATGCGGAAGAATATGACCGCTTTTATCACGCGCTGATCGAAGCGGAATGCGCGAAACTGCACGATTTTGAAAAAGATCCCAAAGTGTTCGAAGGCTGCATGCCGGTCGAAGAAATGGCACGAAGAGGCTATCAGACGCTGCTCTTTGGTCCGCTCAAGCCGGTCGGTCTCGAACGGGAAGGGGAACGCCCTGTAGCGGTTGTTCAGCTCCGCCAGGACAACCTTTCGGGTTCTCTCTATAACATCGTCGGCTTCCAGACGCATCTTACCTGGCCCGAACAGAGACGGGTGTTCCGGATGATCCCCGGTCTGGAAAACGCGGTCTTCAGCCGCTATGGCGTCATGCATCGAAACTCGTTTTTAAAGGCTCCGCTTCTGCTCGATGAGCAGTATCGCCTGAAAAGCCGCCCGGATGTGTTCTTTGCGGGACAGATCGCCGGTGTCGAAGGCTATGTGGAAAGCGCCGCGTCCGGACTGGTGGCCGGCATCGCAATGGCCAGACAGCTCAAAGGCGAAGAACCAGTTCTCTTTGGCCGCCAGACGGCTATCGGGTCACAGGCCTACTATATTTCCCATGCCGATCCGAAGCATTTCCAGCCGATGAACGCCAACTTCGGCATCTTTGAACTGACCGAAAAGGTTAAGAAAAAAGAGCGCAAGGAAAAGCTTGCTGCCAATGCGCTGGCTCGAATTGACGAAGTGGCCGCTCTGGTCAATGCGGATCAGCCCGCAAAGGAAAATGGATCGGCCGACGACTCAAAATAGAAACGGCCGAAAAAAGAAACAAGAACGAGAAGCAAGAATCAGACGTAAGAACCAGACGCAAGAACTAGAAGTAAGAACCAGAAATAAGAACATAAAATTCCAATAGAAAAGGGGCGGCAGAAAATGGATACAGTCAAAAACAGAACGGAGGATTCCGTTTCGGCCGCACCTCTTCAGCCTACGGGTTTAGAAAATGAAAAAATGGATGAACGCATTCAGGCGTTCATCCGTTTTCAGTATTACGCCAACTCGCGCTCTGACGCATCGAGCCAGGCGTATTTGCACGATCTGGGTCAGTTTCAGGACTGGCTGAACCGGCATCACTTAAGCGACCTGCAGGCCGACCGGCTGGCCATTCTCGAATTTCTGGCGGATCTGCGCCAGAGTCCGCAAAACGAAATGCTTTCCAATTCGACAATGTGCCGCAAGCTCAGCACGCTGCGCTCCTACTATCACTGGATGCTTGAAAGCGGCCGCATGGAGCAGGTACCTATTGAAGGCATTCACGGCTTCAAGAAAGAAAAGAGTCTTCCGGAATTTCTGTTTGTCGAAGAAGTCCGGGAATTTCTCAGCGGCTTTGATCTGTCCAATCCGCTTGAGTTTCGCGATCAGGTACTGTTTTCGCTGATGTACGCGTGCGGTCTTCGTGTGTCGGAAGCGTGTTCGCTGATGTGGGAGCAGATCCGTCTGGATCAGCGCGTACTGGTCATTGTCGGCAAGGGAAAGAAGGAGCGTGTGGTTCCCATTGCCAAATGGCTCATACCGCTGCTTTTGAAATATCGAGCGCAGTCTGCGGGGAAGGGACTTCTGTTTTATAACAAGAACGGAAAGCCGCTGACGCCTCGCGGCGTGCAGTACCGTATGCAGAGCCACGCGGATCGCATCGGCATGAACATGAACGTTCATCCGCACATGCTTCGCCATTCGTTTGCCACCCATCTGCTCGACGGCGGGGCCAATCTGCGCGTCGTCCAGGAACTGCTTGGACACTCTTCACTGTCGACGACGCAGGTGTATACGCACGTTTCCACAGAGAAACTGCAGAAAATCTGCGAGAAAGCTTTTGAAGACTTCATGGTCGACGAGAAGACGTCCTGATTTTTCACGTTCTGTCTTCGTACAAAATTTTGTCTTCGTACGAATTTCTTTCTTAGTACTTCAGGACTTCAGGCTTCCGTAATGACTGTATTCGGCTTTGCGGAAGCTTTTTGTTTTCTGGAGAAAACAGAAGTTTTTTCGTCGAAAAAAAGGAATTCGGACTGGACTCCAGCTGCAGCACGCCGGTGAAATCCGGCTTTCGCGCTTTACGTATGAACTTTTCGGACGGTAAGTGTCTCAATCCTTGAGATCTGAAAAGGGCTTTGCTATAATGCTCATTGCGGTTTTAACCGCGGATTACATTACACACACCCTGAATTCGGATGCCCGTGCATGGAAATGTTGCATCCCTTTGAAAGGGTGGAGGACTAACGGAAAGGACAAACTATGTCAAACATTGTATCCATGAAGAAGATGCTGGAGAGCGGTGTTCACTTCGGACACCAGACCCGCAAATGGAACCCAAAAATGAAACCGTATATCTATACGTCCAGAAACGGGCTCTACATCATCGACCTCAACAAAACTCTTGAACAGGTAGAAAATGCCTACAACGAACTGAAAGCCATCTCCGAACGCGGAGGAAAAGTTCTCTTTGTTTCCACAAAGAAACAGGCTGCTGAAATCATCGAAGAACAGGCTCTTCGCTCTGGTTCCTTCTATGTAAACAAACGCTGGCTGGGCGGTCTGCTCACCAATTTCCGCACCATCCAGAAACGTATCAAACGTCTGGTTGAAATCGAAGAAATGGAAGCCAGCGGAAAACTCGAAGTTTACACGAAGAAAGAACAGGCTCAGATCCTGAAAGAAAAAGCGAAACTCGAATCTTCCCTTGGCGGTATCAAGGAAATGAAAAAACTTCCGGATGCCATCGTTATCGTTGACCCGAAGGAAGAACACATCGCTGTACTCGAAGCTAAAAAACTGGGTATCCCTGTATTCGCTCTGCTCGACACCAACTGCGATCCAGAAGATGCAGATTTCCCAATCGCTTCCAACGACGATGCAATTCGCTCCATTAAACTGCTCACAACCATTCTTGCAGACGCTATCGTAGACGCAAAAGGCGGCCTGCTTGAAATCGCATACCTCGACAATCCTGAAGAAGATGTCAACATGGAAGACGTTGTCCGCAATGTTGAAGCTCAGATTGCTGAAAACGAAAGACGCCGTAAAGCCCGTATTGAAGAGCGTCGTAAAAGAAATATGGAACGCCGCAATGCTGGCAAGCGTCCTTACGGCAACCGTCCGGGCTACAGAGGTTCAAGAGACGGCCAGGGCCCAAGAGGACCAAGACCAGAAGCTAAAGCTGAAGCAAAAACAGAAGAAAAAACTGCTGAAAATACAGCCGCTTAGTCGGACAGAAAGAGGACTGAACTATGGCTATTACTGCTAAACAGGTAAAAGAACTCCGCGAAAAAACCGGCGCGGGCATGATGGACTGCAAAAAAGCCCTGACTGAAACCGACGGTGATATGGAAAAAGCCATTGACTGGCTGCGTGAGAACGGTATTGCAAAAAGCACAAAGAAAGCTGGCCGCGTTGCTGCTGAAGGTCTGACCCGCGTAGCAACAGACGGAAATACCGCGGTCATCTTTGAAGTAAACTCCGAAACTGACTTCGTTTCCAAAAACGATCAGTTCCTCGAACTGCTCAACACCATCCAGGGTGTTCTGCTCGAAAAGAAACCGGCTACTGTAGAAGAAGCCCTCGAGATCGTTACGCCTTCCGGCACCATCAACGACCTGATCGTTTCCGCTACAGCAACCATCGGTGAAAAAATCACTCTGCGTCGTCTCGTTATCGTTGAGAAGACAGACGATCAGATCTTCGGCGCTTACATGCACAACAAAGGCGCTATCTCCGCTCTTGCAGTAATGAGCGGCGGAAGCGAAGAAGTAGCGAAGAACATCGCTATGCAGATTGCTTCCATGCGTCCAAGCTACATCAGCCAGGCTGACGTACCAGCTGACGTACTCGCTCACGAAGAAGAAGTTCAGAGAAAGATCATCGCAGAAGATCCGAAACTGCAGGGCAAACCTGAAAAGATGATTGCCGGCATCCTCAAAGGAAAAGTCAGCAAGCACTTCCAGGATGAATGCCTCCTCGATCAGGAATTCTTCCTCGACTCCAAGAAGAAAGTTAACCAGTATCTCAAAGAGAATGGTGCTTCCGTTGCTGAATTCATCCGCTTCCAGGTTGGTGAAGGCATCGAAAAGAAAGAAGAAGATTTCGCTGCTGAAGTTGCTGCCCAGATGGCAGCTGCGAAGTAGTCGATCGCTTCCAGTTTCAAATCTATCCTGAATCAAAAAGAACCCGCGCAAGCGGGTTTTCTTTTTGAAACGAAGGATTTCTCTGGTGAAAAAGAAAATCGCCAATCTTCCATAAATCTTTTAAAATGTTCACATTTTGCGGACGCAAAATGGATAGATGTAAATCATATTTCAAAAGACGGCGGAATCGAAACGGTTTCTGCCTGTCTTTCTAGACAGAACGGACATTTTGAACAGGAGCCGATCGCATGCAATTTCTTGCATTTCGTGCGCCGGCCTGATAAAAATGTTTAGTCTTATTAACTTGAAAGCAATATACGTGTTTGATCCTTACAGGATGTTCAAATTCGTTAAGCCATAGAACAAACACGGGAGGAACGTATGATCGACAAGATAAAGGCTCTGCTGATTAAATATAAAGAACTCATTCGCTATGCGTTCTGGGGCGTATTTGCGACCGCGACCAATATTCTCGTCTACCATATCAGCTACGATCAGATGCACATTTCCAATACCGCCAGTAACATTCTTGCCTGGATTGCGGCGGTTCTGGTGGCGTACATCACGAACAAGCTGTTCGTCTTCAATTCCCGTCATCAGGGATGGAAGCGGGATATCCGTGAATTCGTTTCCTTTGCGGGATTTCGCTTCGTTTCCGAAATTTTCGATTTGGCGATCATGTATTTCGCGGTCGATATGATGAACTGGCCGGCACTGTTCTGGAAAGTCATCGCCAATATCATCATCATCGCCCTCAACTACTTTTTCTCCAAAACCATTATTTTCAAGAAGAGCTAGATTTCTGGATGCCTCAGGGCATCCTTTTTTTTATCCCCCTTCAGAAGGAAAGTACGCAGAACTGCGGCATAAAGAAACACAATACGAAGAAGCCTGGTCAGAACATGCGCTGTCTGAAGGACCGCCAGAACTCGTAAAGACAAGTGGGCCCATACGATCGATTCCCTTGGACCAAACGTTTGAAATGGAAAATCGGTTAATGCACAGCGCGGACAATTACCGGCACTTTGTTGATTTCTCAGGGGTGCAACGCTACATATATAAGTAGAGCCCTTACATTTTTTGAGCTTCGATTAAAGAGAGGTAATTGAAAATGAAAAACGCAAAGCGGTTTTTTGAGGTTTGCCAGCAGCAGATGGCAAAATCTCTGGAGCAGGAAGAGGCGATCGATCAGGCTGCAGAAATGATTGCTGAATCCATGGCCGACGGCGGCGTGCTCCACGTGTTTGGCGGCGGTCATTCCCAGATGTTTGGCGAAGAGCTGTGCTACCGCACCGGCTGTCTGGTTCCGGTCAATGCTATTCTGGTTCCGCAGTATGCCATCTATCCCGATATTCGTCTATGCCAGATTATGGAACGTCTGGAAAACACGGCGGATAAATGTCTGGAAGGCTTTGTGACCAAGCCTCAGGACATCATGCTCATCGTATCCATTTCCGGACGCAACCCGGCAGGAATCGATATGGCGATTGCTGCGCATAAGAAAGGCATGAAAGTCATCGCCCTGACGTCTCTGGACTATACGAACAAATACGCTTCCCGCCACTCCTCCGGCCTGAAACTGAAAGATGTCAGCGATCTCGTTCTGGATGCCTGCGGCATTGAAGGCGATGCCGTTCTGGAAGACGAGCGTCTGCCCGAAGGCGTACGTTTTGCTTCGCCCTCGACCATTGTCGGCATGCACCTTCTGATCGGTATCATGGCGGAAGTCGTTGACCGTCTGCTCGATCGCGGCGTGGATCCGGAAATCTGGGTATCCGGCAATGTGGATCATGGCGACGAATGGAACAGCAAGTATCTCGAGAAATATCGCGGACGCATCGATATTCTCTAAAACACCGTATTTCAGAATATCGACCTGAAAGTCTTAAGGTTTTGAGGATCGACGAAATCCGGTTGCCCCCGGCTTCTGGCTGTCCTTCAAACGGATCATTCCATAGACTTCAAGATTTCTGACGCAGAGCCCCTATTTAACCGGGGCTCTGCGTCTTTTCTGTATCGGAAAAGGAAGCGGAAGAGGTGTGGAAAAAGGGAGCGGCCGGCTTGTTTTCCAGAATGGAAAACGGGCGGATCGAACCGAACAACGCCCGCAAAAATGACGCAGGAAAAAGGGAAGAATCGTTGTGAAATCGTACAAAACTGTCATAAATGCGAAGAATTATGGAAAGAAAACACCTGAACGGATTGACAGGAAGCGATTACAAAAATGTACGGGCTTACATTAATGCGAGGATGAAGACCGGCTTTACAGATTGTGGTAAATTCTTCCTTATGAGAAAAAGGATCAGTCAAATTCAGGAAAGTGACGGCCAATGGCCGAGGCCGATGGCCCTTACAAACGCTTTCCTTCACATAAAAAATAAGAGTACAGATGACGTACAGGCTTCCTCTTCCATGGATGAGTGGATCATGATCGCGGGATCCGGTCTTCTTTTCCTGCCCTTTGAATACGCGACGGCAATACTGGCCGTTGTCGTTCTGATCGCGGCGTGTAAAGGAAAACTGATATCCTCAATTGCAAGACAGCCTGGCGCTTTCTGGATTTATACGTTCGCATCCCTTCAGATGCTTTCCTCGCTGGCCAGCGGAAACGGCATGGGCGTTCTCAATTCCGCGGGAACGTTTATCATCGCCATGAGCGTGGCGCTGATCTGCCCGATACTCAATCCGAGGACGCTGAAAATCGGCATGCAGGCGACCGGCGTTCTTTCGTGCCTGGCTGCGCTTGGCGGTTTCGCGGAGTTCAGCCATCTCGTGGGCATCCATCAGATGAGTCTGCTGGACGGCCTCATGCAGATGCCGGAATTCGCGCGTATTCGCCTGACGTTTTATAACCCGAACCTGTATGCGGCTATGGCCGTTTTCTTCCTGGCGATCTGTCTGTATCTGTTTCTGGATACGAAAAAAGCCGAAGGCAAGCTGTTCTGGGCAGGTGCCTCCATCCTGAACTTATGTGCCCTGTATCTGACGGGCAGCCGCATGGCGCTCGCTCCGGCCGTACTCTTCGTTCCGGTTTACCTGTTCTTTAAAAAGAGTAAAAAGCCGTTCTGGATCAGCATCGTTCTGCTAGGCGTTCTCGGCGTTCTGGTTCTTCTCTTCCCGCATCTGATTCCGCGGCTTGGCGAGATGAAATCCGTCGATGCCCGCATCGGAATCTGGCAGGGCGCGATCGAAGGCATTTCGCAGAACTGGCTTTTTGGCGGCGGTCCGCAGTATTACGACATGATCTGGCGCCAGCTGATGACACCGCCCGCGCCGCACGCCCATAATCTGATCCTCGATCTTCTTCTCAATTCCGGACTGGTCGGCACGCTCGTTATCTGCGTCTATGCCAGCAATGTGTTCAAGGCTGCCTGGGATATGAAAGGCAACGCCGATCTTCCGTATTATCGTCCGCTCGTTCTCTGCCTCACTGGCGCTGTCCTGATTGAAGGCCTTGCGGACTGCACTGTTAACTTTCCGGCACCAGCTCTCGTTCTGCTTACTGTTATGAGTCTGCCGGTTTACCAGAGTCAGGAACAGAGCGCACCGGCCTTTACCGCCGTATCCGTTCCTGTCCGTCCGGTCTATACCGCTCCGATTTCCGCTTCCGCCAGCCGCTACACCTACAGCAAGATGCTTCCTGCTGTCTCGCAGCCGGTGCAGGCGGTCAGTCCTTCCAGCCCGGTCAAACCGTATCCATATTCGTCCATACGAACCGGGCCGCCGGGATCCTGACATAGATAACCTGGATGGAGAAAACCGGACAGACAAATATTTACTGATCCTGAATCCTTTACGTTTCCAGCCGCTTTTAAAGGGCTGGATTTTTTGTCTGGAAAGACAGCAGCCCCTAGCTCTACTGGTGCTGTTAAGGACCGCGAATTCCCCGGTTCGATAGGCTGGAAACGGGGAGGGATTTTCCGAAAGACAAAACGAAAAAAATTTGCCCAAGGCTGGAATTTACTATTTCAATTTTCTAATTCCGGCTTACGAGAATAAAATGCTTGACCAGAAGGGGAGATCTCTGATTAAATAAGAAAGCTGTTTGCGCAAGGAAACAGCGCTTGAAATCAACTCGTGAAAATATTTTAAAAATTCACAAATAATGCTTGCATCGCTTCGATGCCCGTGTTATTATAGTTGAGCGCTGAGGTGAATTGCTTCTCTCAGTCGTCAAATCACCTTTAGATATCGAAGAAAACAGCTTAAGTGAAAATCATGAAAAAATTCACAAATAGTTGTTGACAGAGATTTCTGCAGATGATATGATAAACAAGCCTTGTGAGAGACATTGATCTTCTCACAAACAGATGGCTCTTTGAAAACTTTACAGACAGATCAAGAAATTCGAAATACACAACGTCGATTCTTAAAATCACAATAAGTACTCGAACAATCATTTATTCACGAAACATAAACGCATAAGCGTTTGAGTCAATATCAAATGGAGAGTTTGATCCTGGCTCAGGATGAACGCTGGCGGCATGCCTAATACATGCAAGTCGAACGGATATCTTCGGATATCAGTGGCGAACGGGTGA
>NZ_JAHDSX010000130.1:0-331 GCF_020969955.1 Allobaculum fili
CACTTTCTAATCGACGTTCTTTCGCTGATCACTTTCAGCCCGCATACTGTTCGTGACGGAAATCCCCAAAGGAGACCATTATGAACAGAAATCGCTTCAGCGAAGAACAGATGTCAGCTCTGGCAGCCAATCCATACACAAAGGCTGTCTTTCCAACCACGCTCAAATTCACTGACGAATTCAAGGCCGAGTTCCTTCGCCTTTACAACCAGGGCTGCCTTCCACGGGAGATCTTTGTGAAGCTCGGATATGATCCGGCAATCATCGGGGAGAGCAGAATGTCCAACACTGCCTATCTCATCTCCCAGAGCCAGAAAAAGACCGGTGATAA
>NZ_JAHDSX010000131.1:0-331 GCF_020969955.1 Allobaculum fili
AGATCTGTTCGCTGCTGGACGAGCAGATCCGCTACTACAATGAAGAGCGGTATCAGTGGGATCTGGCGAAGCTGTCACCAGATGAGTTCTACAAATACGTAACAACCGGCCGATATCCTCTTTCAGAGTGAATGGGATTTAAGGGGGCGCGCAGAATTTTTCTTCCACTCGGTCCCTGCGGGACCGTCCTTGACAGCGGGGCCGTTGCCCCCTGGACCCACAAAAGCCGCCTTCAGCAGAAAAGTGAATGGTTCACCATTCAGCTGAAGGCTCAGCAGTGTACCAGGGGGCAACCCTCTGTAAAGGAGCGCTTCAGAAAAACTCTGAGCGC
>NZ_JAHDSX010000132.1:0-331 GCF_020969955.1 Allobaculum fili
TAGAACTTTCCCAATGAGCTTAACTATACAAATCGCTCGTTTTTGAAATTTCATCCCATCAGAGAGCCTTTTTCCGAGGCTCTCTTTTTAATTTTCCCCTGGCTCAATGACCATAACTACGATTAACGAGCTTTATTAAGCAAAATTATAAATCAATTCGATTCTGAGAAATTTCATTTTGAATATAAAAATCCTCCCTGTATAGGTCATTTAATGGTATAATAATGATAGAATTACACTATACAAAAAAGGAGCCGAAAATGTCTGTCCCAGCTGATATCCGGGCCGTCGCCCGTCCCAAAAATACGATTGTTTACGCTTATGGAAAAAA
>NZ_JAHDSX010000133.1:0-328 GCF_020969955.1 Allobaculum fili
TCACAAATAATGCTTGCATCGCTTCGATGCCCGTGTTATTATAGTTGAGCGCTGAGGTGAATTGCTTCTCTCAGTCGTCAAATCACCTTTAGATATCGAAGAAAACAGCTTAAGTGAAAATCATGAAGAAATTCACAAATAGCTGTTGACAGAGATTTCTGATGATGATATGATAAGCAAGCCTTGTGAGAGATATCGAGTTTCTCACAAACAGATGGCTCTTTGAAAACTTTACAGACAGATCAAGAAATTCGAAATACACAACGTCGATTCTTAAAATCACAATAAGTACTCGAACAATCATTTATTCACGAAACATTAAACGCAT
>NZ_JAHDSX010000134.1:0-327 GCF_020969955.1 Allobaculum fili
AACCCTTAAAGGGAGTGAGTCGTCTAAGGCGGGGCCGACGACTGGGGTTAAGTCGTAACAAGGTATCCCTACGGGAACGTGGGGATGGATCACCTCCTTTCTAAGGAGAAAGTACAAGGAAGTCCATTGGTGAAAGCCGATGGCAAAGAGTAATGAGTGAGGATTTGTCTGTGAGGTTTTGGAAGAGCGATCTTCCAGAGAATGGATCTTTGAAAAACGAGCATCAGTAAGAAGACATAACAGAAGGTCTAACGAAAAGTTGAAGAGTAATAAAGATTTAACCGAAAGTTGGAAACAGTTAGTGGAACAGTTCTTACGAAATAGAAA
>NZ_JAHDSX010000135.1:0-327 GCF_020969955.1 Allobaculum fili
TTCCGATCCGAGTTTCTCCAGATCGACTTCGCCTTCTTCGAACCATTCCGTCAGTTCGTCCTTGTTCAGACGCGGGGTCTGCCTGATGTTCAGTGCCATGATTGTGTCGATCAGCACGCGCACATCGCCCATGTCGCGGATCGAAATCACCGCATTGACCAGCCCCATTTCCATCGTTTCCCCGCTGATTGTTCGGGTGCTGGTCTTCTCGATTTCGTTAAGAAAAGCGATAGACGCCTTAAGCGGGTAAAGCGTTCCATTTACATTGATTTCCATTTTTCTTCTCCTGCTTTGCTGCTATTCCGCTGCCTGAGTCGTATCGGCGAA
>NZ_JAHDSX010000136.1:0-321 GCF_020969955.1 Allobaculum fili
GCGAGGAAGAACTGGGCGCCAGGCTGGAGAAGTACTCAGCCAGATAAGCGGCAGATCCGAAATCCGCTCATGAAATTTTCTTCCGCTTAAACCCTTTACAGCGGGTCCCCGCTCCCCCTGCACCCCCCTGAAGACGTCCCCGCCGTCGAAAAAATGCCACCCTGGCAGGGACGTCACAAGTCTAGCAGGGGGGCGCCCGCTATAAAGGGCCGCTCCAGAAATTTTCAATCGCTCATCGTCCAGCGACGTGTTTCGGGCCTTCGAAACGGCCAAATGTTTTTACCACCAAAAACGAATTTACACAAAATTTTTGACATGTCC
>NZ_JAHDSX010000137.1:0-318 GCF_020969955.1 Allobaculum fili
AATCGTAGTTATGGTCATTGAGCCAGGGGAAAATTAAAAAGAGAGCCTCGGAAAAAGGCTCTCTGATGGGATGAAATTTCAAAAACGAGCGATTTGTATAGTTAAGCTCATTGGGAAAGTTCTATTTGATTCTTCCCTGACAGAACAGATGCCTTCGAAGAAGAAGGCAAATTCCGGACTGGTTGAAGACACCGTTTCCTATTGCGAAGAGGTGATTCAGGCTATTCAGAACAATCCGCAGCTGGCTCAGGTGCCGGCTGTCGCCGAAAGAATTCATTACCTTCAAGAAGCGATGGACGAAATTTCCGTTGAGCTTGA
>NZ_JAHDSX010000138.1:0-310 GCF_020969955.1 Allobaculum fili
CTGTAGTAATCGTATGCTTCTGTGCTCTGAATGGAATAGATCGCATTTGTGTATGATGGCCGTTCTCGCAGAAGAGGCGCTGAACCTTCACGGTGACATGGATATAAGTCAAGCCAAAGGGAAGGTGACGCAGTGTGATTGAACGAGATGATTTGATGTGCATCTTCTGACCGCAAACGGGGTAGATTCGTTCTTCATCAGTGACTTCACAGAGTACTCCGTCACACTGATAGATGGAATGATTTCCGGAAGCATCGATCCGGGAATAAACACCTGACTGGGTAAAGCCCGGCAGCGATGAGGGAATGAA
>NZ_JAHDSX010000139.1:0-306 GCF_020969955.1 Allobaculum fili
CTCTGATTTTCAGGAAGCATTTCAAGATCGATGCCCATGGATTTCTATCGTATTTGACTATTTTCATATCGTTAAGAATTTTAACGATAAAGTGGTCTCTGAAGTCCGGAAGGATGCTCAGAGAGAGCTGATCGCAAGCGGTGAAATCGTGCAGGCCAGGCTTCTCAAAGGGTCGAAGCATATTCTGATGTCTTCTAAGGCAACGCTGGCTTCCAAAGATGCAAAAGGGAAGGCTGGAGCCATGATGGGTGGCGAGAACACCTTGTTTGGGTTAAAGCCAGTTCTTGCCAAAACAGGTTTTGTCAA